>NZ_KV804677.1:0-4749 GCF_001811425.1 Peptoniphilus sp. HMSC062D09
AAAGGATTAACCTTATAGGGACAGAGAAAATAATAAAACTTGGAAAGGAGGTAATTCTCATGTCAAATACGAAAAGAACAGGACAAACAGCCCTTTATGAGCGTTTAAGTCGTGATGATGAAATGCAAGGAGAAAGCAATTCCATTACCAATCAAAAGCAATTACTTGAAAGTTATGCCAAAAGAAACGGCTTTGCAAATATCTATCACTATACCGATGACGGAGTTAGCGGAACAACCTTTGATAGACAGGGATTTCAAAAGATGATAAAAGCAGTAGAAGAAAACAAAGTATCTACTGTGATAGTAAAAGATATGAGTAGGTTTGGCAGAGATTATCTCAAAGTAGGCTTTTACACCGAAATACTTTTCAAAGAAAAGGGAGTAAGGTTTATCGCCATCAATAACGGAATAGATAGTGAGAAACAAGCAGAAAGCGACTTTACCCCATTTCTAAACATTATGAACGAATGGTATGCAAGAGATACATCAAGAAAAATACAATCTATCTTCAGAGCAAGAATGGAAGAGGGTAAAAGAGTATCGCCAAGCGTTCCATACGGCTATTATAGAAACCCTAAGAATAAACAGGAGCTACTTGTCGATAAAGAGAGTGCAAAGGTCGTAAAACGCATTTATAGGCTTGTAATAGAGGGATATGGCGTAACACAGATAGCAGATATACTAACCAAAGATAAAGTCCTTATCCCATCAGCCTATGCAGAAATACACTATCCTGAAAATAACCACAGTTCCAAGAAAAGAGGAATAGAAGACCCGTATTTTTGGACACCAACCACAGTAAGCTATATCTTAGAAAAGCAAGAATATATGGGACATACTGTACTTGGTAAAACAATATGCCTTGATTATAAGACCAAGAAACGAAGAAAGGCGAAAGAAGATGAACTCATTATATTCAAAAATACCCATGAAGCTATCATAGATGAAGAAACATGGAATAACGCCCAAAGGTTAAGAAAGACAGTAAGAAGAAGTCCGAAGTACGGGACAACATCCCACCCATTTACAGGACTTTTAATCTGTGCAGATTGTGGAGGAAA
Organism: Peptoniphilus sp. HMSC062D09; assembly: GCF_001811425.1. NCBI lineage: Bacteria > Bacillati > Bacillota > Tissierellia > Tissierellales > Peptoniphilaceae > Peptoniphilus > Peptoniphilus sp. HMSC062D09. Next base: position 1,064 of record NZ_KV804677.1, read on the forward strand.
ATTAAGTTACAGAGAGCCGGCAGAACATAAAGAAAAGAAATATGATAGTGATTACTCTTTTGTATGTCAACATTACCGACACAGAAAAGGCACTTGCAGTATGCACTACATCAAAGTAAAAACAGTAAATGAAATTCTATTAAAATCAATCAAAGAAATCACAGACTTTGCCAAAGAAGAAAAGCAAGAATTTCTAAAAGTGATGAACAAATTATCCGATGAAAAAAGGGAAGAAAAGTATCAAGATGATAAAACGAAATTAGAAAAATTATCTTCAAGAAATGAAGAACTAACAACCCTTATTACAAAGCTATATGAAGACCATACACTTGGAAAAATTCCTGTAAAACACTTTGATAGATTATTTAACACCTATGATACAGAGCAACAAGAATTAGAAAAACAAATACAGTATTTTGAGCAAGAAATAGAAAGCTACCATCAGAGGAAAGTTGACACCGATAAATTTCTAAAAATGATAGAAAAGTATACAGATATTGAGGAACTGACAGTACCAATGATAAACGAGTATATTGAAAAAGTAGTAGTCCACGAAGCAACAGGAGGAAGACAAGGCAAAAACAGAAAACAACAGGTTGATGTTTATTTTAACTTTATAGGCAACTGTCAAGTACCACAAAAAGCCAATATAGAAAAAATGGCTTAAAATGGTATAATATAGTTGGATAAATTTGAATTTATGATGGAGATAGAATGTAATGATAAGAGAGTTAAAAGATGATGGAAAATCATATATAAAAATATTTTTAATTGGAATATTGGTGGGATGTATTACTCGATTGTTAGATTACTGTTCATTAGATACTTTATGGAGTTGGTCTTCTATTCAAACGCTATTAGGATTTTGGATGATTTCAAATACTATAATAGTGGTAAAGAGTTCATCGAATAAGTGTGCAGGAATTAGCTCATTCTTATATATGTTTGGAATGACATTGAGTTTTTATGGATTGCAGGTTATTCTTGGTATGTTTATTCCAATGTTTTCGGATAGATTTCGTTTTTCTTTATTTATAATGTTTACGATTTTATCCATACCATGTGCGATCGCAGCGTTTATCCTTTATTATTGGAATAAAAATGAATTTTATAACTCTGTTTTATATTCATTGCCGGTAGGAGCATTATTTTCAGAGACGGTAGCTATAGCAATAAAATTTCACATGACACATACTTTTTTGTTTCAGTTACTAATGGATGGAATTGGAACTATTGCTTTTGGAGTATTGTTTTTCAAAAAAGTTAAAAATCGCTATGTGTACTTGTTTTCTATCATCATAAGTTTCTTAGTATTTTACTTTATTCTATATCACAGGGAAGTTCTTACTTGGTTGGAGTAAAATTATTCTATATAGATTATAAAGGAACGAGACATTATTTTAACTAAATCCCAGTTTGTCGAGCTGAATAAAACTGAATATTAAAGATATAGGGCGATAGAAAGTAAAACATCTATCGTCTTTTCTTATGCTCAAAATTTGAAAGAGAGGAAAACAGAAAATGAAAAATATAGATGAAAAAATTTTAATGGCAGAAGAAGAAATCAAGCAACTACAAAACAAAAGAAAAAAACTCATCAGTCAACAGAAACAGGAAGAAAGAAAAAAGAGAGATAAAAGGATATATGAAAAAGGAGCAGTCTTTGAAAGTATATTTACAGAAAGCAAGAACTTAACCAAAGATGAATTTTATCAGCTAATCACATCTCTAATTCGTAAAGAAGAAGCCAATATCAAAATACAAAAAATCATAGAAAGCAGAGAAGAAACAGAAGTAGAAAATACAGGAAAAGAAGATGAAGAAACGGACATCGAAGAATAGTCCCTTGTTTACAAGGGCGCACATATACACCCTAAAGGGTGTGTGCGTTCTCCGAAGGCTCTTGCAGAGAGCATATCAGCTAAGGCTGATACAGGGGAGCTACACTCCCCTACGGAAATAAATTTCCTACCCCTTGTAAACTTCCCAAAAGAAATCGGATAGAAAACTATCCGATTTTTTTAGGAAGTCTTATCCATCGCCACCATATTCATATCAGAAAAAGAGAGGAGGTTTTTAGCTATGGCGATATATCATCTTTGTATAAAGATTGTCTCAAGAGGAAAAGGCAAAAGTGCAGTAGCAGCTTCCGCCTATCGAAGTGGTGAAAAGATAAAAAACGAGTATGACGGAATAGTCCATGACTTTACAAGAAAAGGTGGAATAGCACATACAGAAATCCTATTGCCACAAAATGCACCTGAAGAATTTTCAAACCGTTCTGTCTTATGGAATAGCGTGGAGAAAATAGAAAAAAGTAAAAATTCACAGCTTGCAAGAGAAATAGAAATTGCCTTGCCTAAAGAATTGGACAGGGAAAAACAAATAAATCTTGTAAGAGAGTATGTAAAAGAAAATTTTGTAAAAGTCGGTATGTGTGCCGATATTGCTTTACATGATAAAAATGATGGAAACCCACACGCACATATCCTACTTACTATGCGACCGTTAAATGAAGATAAAACATGGGGAGCAAAATCAAAAAAGGAATATATCCTTGATGAAAACGGAGAAAAAGTAAAACTTAAAAACGGCAATTATAAAACAAGGAAAATAAATACAACCGATTGGAACGAACAAGGCAAAGCAGAGCAGTGGCGAAAAGCATGGGCAGATATTACAAACAAATATCTTGAAGAAAATAGCATACAGGAAAAAGTAGACCATCGTTCTTATCAAAGACAGGGCATAGAACAAATACCGACCATTCATTTAGGCGTATCAGCAAGTCAAATGGAGAAGAAAGGCATAGCTACCGACAGAGGAAATATCAATCGAGAAATCAAACATCAAAATATGATTTTAAGAGAAATTTCAAGAAGAATAAAAGCATTGTTAAATTGGATAAGGAGAATTGGAAAAGAAGAAAAATCAGAAAATCAAAATACAAAGTCCACCCTTCCACCCAAAGGAAATTTGCAATCAATCTTTGAAAATCTTATCCGTAAAAATGCAGATAACAATAATACAGATTTAGAGAAATATATTGAGAGTTATCAATTACTCAAAGAAAAAAATATCACTTCATTATCTGAGCTTAAAGAAAATATAGTTACCCTAAGAGATAAAAATTATAAGACCACAAGAGCCTTAAAAGATACCGAGAAAAAGATTGATGAAAAAACACAACTCATCGACCAGTCAGAAAAATATTTGAAGTACAAGGACATCTACAAAGCCTATGCAAAGTTAAAGAAAATAAAACAGGAAGATTTTTATAATGAGCATACGGCGAAGCTTATTCTATTTGAAAGTGCAAGGAAACATCTCAAAGAGCATTTAGGGGAAAGTAAGACCTTAAATATATCCAAATGGAAATCGGAACTTACCACTTTGAAGAAAGATAAAAAGAGCCTATATAGTAAAATATTAGAAATACGAGAAGAAGTAGAACAGGCTGAAAAAGTTAAGACCTGTATAGAGCAGTTACAGGAACAAGAAAAACAACTATCACAGGTAAAGAGGAATGAGTTAGACCTATAAAACTAAGTGAAAAAATGGTATAATTATATATAATTATTTGATTTTGGAGGTGCTTAAATTTATGAATGAAAGAGAAAAAATCATTCGTTTATGGTTTGATATGTGGCTAACACAACAAGACTTAGGTATAGATGATATTTTTT
>NZ_KV804678.1:0-2679 GCF_001811425.1 Peptoniphilus sp. HMSC062D09
ATGGACTTTGACTATTTCTATAACAGAGAAGCAGAGCGATTTAACTTTCTGAAAGTGCCTGAAATATTAGTAGACGGAGAAGAATTTAAGGGACTGTCTGCTGAAGCCATTATCCTATACTCCATGCTTTTGAAACGCACAGGAATGTCCTTTAAGAATAACTGGGTGGACAAGGAAGGCAGAGTATTTATCTATTTTACTGTTGAAGAAATTATGAGAAGAAGAAATATCTCAAAGCCTACTGCCATAAAAACATTGGACGAGTTAGACAGCAAAAAAGGAATAGGACTGATTGAAAGAGTAAGGCTTGGACTTGGTAAGCCGAATGTCATTTATGTTAAAGATTTTATGAGCATAATAGCGGTAAAAGAAAATGACTTTCAGAAGTCAAAAAACTTAACTTCAGAAGTAAAAGATTTTAACCTCAGAAGTAAAGAAAATGAACTTCAGGAAGTTAAAAATGTTGACTCTAACTATATAGAGAATAATAAGAGTAAGTATAGTAAGAGAGAATATAGTTTTGGGGAAAACGGACTTGGAACATTTCAAAATGTTTTTTTAAAGAATGAGGATATAGGCGAATTACAAATAAAAATGGCAGGAGAGCTTGATAACTACATTGAGAGATTATCAACCTATCTTCAAAGTACTGGAAAGACATATAAAGACCATAAAGCAACAATTCTTTCTTGGTTTTATAAAGATCAGGGAAGTAAGAAAAAAACCAATATCCCTACATGGGAGGAATATAACAAGGGAGTACATTTATGATTAAAGAATTAGAGAAAGTGATGATAGAAGATGTGGAATACAGCTTCAATCCTGAAAAAGAATACATCAAAGACGGACACGCCTACTGTAAAGTGTGCCATGAAAGAAAAGATGGAAAAGCATTAGAATTTTTTGGAAAGCAGATGATATTTAAGACAGCTTGTAAATGCGATAGAGATAGAGAAGCAAAAGAAAAAGAAAGACAAAAGCAGCTTGAAATCGAGAGATTAAAAAGTATCTGCTTCACATCCATGATTCAATGGGCATATACATTTGAAAACTATCAGGGAAAAGAAAATCAGAGTCTTATCATCGCAAAGAATTTTGTAAAAGATTACGAACTGATGAAAAAAGAAAACATCGGACTCTTGTTTTATGGTTCGGTGGGTAGCGGAAAGACCTATCTTGCCTGCTCTATTGCCAATGCACTGATTGAACAGTATCAGATAAGCGTCAAGATTAGAAACTTTTCACAAATAATCAACGAACTTCAAAAAGGCGGATTTGACCTTGATAAAAACGCATATATCGAATCCCTTGTAAACACTTCCGTTCTCATCTTAGATGATTTAGGAATTGAAAGGGATACAAGCTATGCCAAAGAGCAGGTATATAACATTGTGAATAACAGGTACTTAAAGCATAAGCCAACAATCTTTACCACAAATCTTTCATACAGCCAAATTGAAAACTGTACGGAGAGTGTGGAATACCAAAGAATTTACTCAAGAATTATCGAGATGTGTATTCCTGTGATGGTACTTGGAGAAGATTACAGAAAAGTTATTCAGGAAGAAAAATTAAAGAGGAATAAAGAAAGATTACTGACTGGAGGTGAGAGAACTTGATCAATGAAGAAATCGCAAGAAAAACGCTTAACATGGAAGTGAAAGCTGCTAAAGTAACAGGAAAGCTAATTCTGAACTTATTAAAGAAACTGATGAAAGAGGCTGAAAAACTTGGAGGACTGGAAAAGCTGGTTAATGCTAACGGAAATGAAGTAAAGCTCAAAGATATGGTTAAAAAGGGACAGCTTGAAGAAATTCCGGTAGAAGAAGCAGAGCTGAAGGAACTGAAAAAGGAACTTAATCGGTATGGGGTAAAGTTTTCGGTGATGAAAGATAAAGAAAGCGGTAAATACTCCGTATTCTTTCAGGCAAAAGACATGAAAGTCATGGATAAAGCCTTCAAACACGCTCTTGCAGAATCAGAAAAGAAAACGGAAAGAAAAGAATCTATCCACAAGAATATTGAGAAGTTCAAGGAGATGGCAAAGAACACTGTTTCTAAAGATAAAGTTAAGAATAAACAAAAGGAGCAGAGCCTATGATAGATAAGATACTAAAAGACATCAAAGGCTTATTTAAGGTGCAAGATAAGGCAAAGTTGCTAAAGCAGAATATTCCCTATCTTGCATTTTTCTATGTTGGCAATATCTTTTCTCATCATGTAAGAGCCTATACTGGTGGAGATGTGATAGACAAAATCTTTCAAGGAATATTAGAACTTAATACCATGAGCTTTATTCCAAGTATTCATCCTTCTGACATTTTAATGGGCGTGGGAGTGGCAGCTCTAATTAAATTTATTGTCTATACCAAAGGGAAAAATGCAAAAAAGTTTAGGCAGGGGAAAGAGTATGGTTCAGCAAGATGGGGAACGAGAAAAGATATAGAGCCGTATGTGGATGAAAAGTTCCAAAACAATATCTTGCTTACTCAAACAGAGCGATTAACCATGAATGGCAGACCGGCAAATCCAAAGTATGCAAGAAATAAGAATGTACTTGTTATTGGCGGTTCAGGCTCCGGAAAAACAAGATTTTATGTAAAGCCAAACCTAATGCAAATGCACTCGTCATATTGCGTAACAGATCCAAAAGGATTAACCTTATAGGGACAGAGAAAA
>NZ_KV804679.1:0-530 GCF_001811425.1 Peptoniphilus sp. HMSC062D09
TGAACTGACCCCCAAAAGTTGGACTAACAAACCAACTTAAGGAGGTCAGTTTTTTAATGGCAAAATACAAAACAGAATTTAAGACGAAAGTAGTAAAAGAATATCTTGAAGGAAAAATAAGCTACAGAGAATTAGCAAAAAAATACTCTATACAAGATAGTTCTGCTGTTAGAACTTGGGTTAATGCTTATGAATCTCAAGGCTATGATGGACTAAAAGTAAAAAGAAAAAATAATAATTACTCTTTAGACTTCAAACTAAATGTAGTAGACTTGTACTTAACAGGAGAAATGTCCTATCAAAGTCTTGCTAATGAACTGAAAATTAATAACCCAAGCATAATAGCTAGATGGGTAACAGAATTTAGAGAAGAAGGGATTGAAGGACTAAAAGCAAAAAAGAGAGGTAGACCTTCAAATATGCCAAGTACAGATAAAAACAAAAATCTAAAAAACAAAAATAGTAAAGTAAAAGAAGATCTAAGTGAATTAGAAAAACTAAGAAAAGAAAACTACTATCTTCAAATGGAA
>NZ_KV804680.1:0-1249 GCF_001811425.1 Peptoniphilus sp. HMSC062D09
AAAAAAATAAGAGCGAGTTTCCTCGCCCTTAAGCTTTTTGTTTTAATCTAATTGATTAGTCGATAATCTTAGATACTACTCCAGATGCTACTGTTCTTCCACCTTCACGAATAGCGAATCTTAGTCCTTCGTCCATTGCGATTGGTGTGATTAGTGTTACTGTAAATGTGGAGTTGTCTCCTGGCATTACCATTTCTGTTCCTTCTTTTAATTGGATATCTCCTGTTACGTCTGTTGTTCTGAAGTAGAATTGTGGTCTGTATCCGTTAAAGAATGGTGTATGTCTTCCACCTTCTTCTTTTGTTAGTACATATACTTCTGCTTCGAATTTTGTATGTGGGTGAATTGTTCCTGGTGCTGCTAGAACTTGTCCTCTTTCGATTTCTTCTCTTTGTACGCCTCTTAGTAGTGCTCCGATGTTGTCTCCTGCTTCTGCTTGGTCTAGTTGTTTTCTAAACATTTCTACACCTGTTACTACTACTTGTCTCTTTTCGTCTGTTAGGCCTACGATTTCTACTGTGTCGCCTACTTTTACTACTCCTTGTTCTACTCTTCCTGTTGCTACTGTTCCTCTTCCTGTGATTGAGAAGATGTCTTCGATTGGCATTAGGAATGGGTGTTCTGTGTCTCTTGCTGGTGTTGGAATGTATGCGTCTACTTCTTCCATTAGTTTTGCTACTTTGTCTCCCCATTCTCCGTCTGGATCTTCTAGGGCTTTTAGTGCTGATCCTACTACGATTGGTGTGTTGTCTCCGTCAAAGTCGTATTCACTTAGTAGATCTCTTACTTCCATTTCTACTAATTCGATTAGTTCTGGGTCATCTACTTGGTCTTCTTTGTTTAGGAATACTACAATCTTTGGTACGCCTACTTGACGAGCTAGTAGGATGTGTTCTCTTGTTTGTGGCATTGGTCCATCAGCTGCTGATACTACAAGGATTGCGCCATCCATTTGTGCTGCTCCTGTAATCATGTTCTTTACATAGTCAGCGTGTCCTGGGCAGTCTACGTGAGCGTAGTGTCTGTTTGGTGTTTCGTATTCTACGTGAGATGTTGAAATTGTGATTCCTCTTTCTCTTTCTTCTGGTGCCTTGTCAATGTGTGCGTAGTCTACGAATTCTCCGCCGCCGTATCTCTTGTTCATTACAAGTGTGATTGCTGCTGTTAGTGTTGTCTTACCGTGGTCAACGTGACCGATTGTTCCAATGTTTACGTGTGGTTTATTTCTTTCAAATTTTGCTTTAGCCAT
>NZ_KV804681.1:0-11272 GCF_001811425.1 Peptoniphilus sp. HMSC062D09
TATTGTTCAAACTCTTATAATTCTTCTTCCGATAACTTGCACTCTTCTAGAACTTTTTCTAAATTTTTTTCATTATGACTCAATTTGCCTTTTTTCGAGTTTTTAGCTTTCCTCTCGATTCTGTATTGAAGCCAAAAATAAAAATACCAAAAGCTATTAATTGAATGAGTTTAACAAGTAATATGGCATCTATTGATTTTAAAACAATGTCACCAAATAAATAAAAATCATAGTGAGTATAGTGATAAAAAAATCCCATAGCCTTATAAGACAAAAAGTTAAGAAGTTTGTAGTTGAAAATCACACTCCCCATTTTGTCTAATAGGATAAGCAGAGAATAGTATAAAATAATACTTGTGAAAATTTGCATAAAGTTCTTTGTTTTTTTTGATATAATAATAGTCAAAAATACCATGGTTTCTATAGTAACTAGACCCAACAACCCGTTTTTTATAAACATTGATAAGTATGTTTCCTTATAAAGCGAAAGAGTCATTATAGGACTATTTTGAATAGCATTGTACGCTCCCTCTATTCCATATAATCCTATATAAAAAATAAGAAGAGCCAATATAGATAAAAGACAGAAGATTAAACTCCAAAACGCAGCTAAAATGGCCTTGGCTTTAAAGAGATAATTTTTACCATAAAAAGTAGATTGGTAGACATCCCCTTCCATATTTTTAGTAGACATTATGTTGGCTGTAAAAATAATTGAAAGAAAAAGATTTATATATAGAAATTTAGAGAGATTTTTATTAAGATTTTTCCAACCTTCTCCATATGATAAATCTATTTTGACTTCATCTAATGTATCTGTAACCTTGTTTTTTATATCCTCGCTATACTTAATTTCATTTGTATCTAATTGTTGTTTTATTTTTTCTCTTAATAGCGTTGATAAATTTTCTTGTTCATCTCCTTTAAGATCTAATTGTTCGGCAAAACTTAAGATATCGTAATAATAGAATTCCGATTGAATTTGACCCAATTTCCCACCAAGAGCTTTTTCTATATCAATCTTTTTAGAATCTAAGTAATATAAATTCATTTCCTCATTAAAAGTATGTTCAGATAAATACTGTTTTGTAGAATTATTGACATTAAATACAGCGGCTAAAAAAGCTAACACTAAGGTGAGTATAGTCAAGGGATGTTTCCATATTCTTTTGTTCTCTGCGTAAATCAAATTTTTCATTTTAACCACCTATATCTCTTTCCTAAAAGTCTTACTAAAATAAAACAAATAGAAATATATAGTATTCCAAGCAATATTATTAGGACAAGATAGGGTACAATTCTTCCAAACAAAGAAATTAACGTCCCCATACTATCAGTCTTAAAGAATAATGGATTTGTAAAACGTAGGATACTGTAACCCTTCAATTGGTTATTTAAAAAATAGACCAATCCAGCAGAAACAAGTAAGCTAGCTTTTGTCCTTTTTATAATAATTGAAACAAGTAACACAATCGATGTTACAGCTAGTGTCCCTATCAATCCCCCTAAACACTCTAGCAAAAACACTTTGCCTGCTGTCATGTTAAAAACATAGAAGTTTGACTTAGACTGAATTGAAGCATTCCATCCACTAAAGCCATACACACTACCATGAATTAAGCTTAAGAAAACGAAGTAAATTAAATACATTATAGCTGCAGCAACTAATCCAGCGATGAATCTTCTGCAAATATATTTATTTTTCCCCTGCTTACTGGCCAAGGCAATATCAGAAACAGGATTTATGCCATCTCTAGAAAAAATAGAAGAAAACGAAATACACAAAACCAAGGTAAATATAAAATATTCTAAATATAAGTAATTTCTTGTACTACTCATCCACATTGTATTGTCTAACCTCAATGGTAATTGAATATTGTTAACAATATCTTTAATTTGTTTAATTTCCTCGTCTGTATAAGGTCTAAATCCAGTAGCTTCATGCGCTTGTACTTCTACTTCTACTAATGTCTCTTTATATGCGGCATAGAATGTGTCGACGTTTTCTAAATATGGGAAGTCTATTTCCATATACTCGTTACCATTGGTTGCATTGAATCTACTTTTCGGTTTATTTAATAGATAATTGGTGTTGATATATTTCATCAAGCCTCCAGTACCTAAAAACCCCTTATCAATATCTAGATATTTCTTTTCGTAGCTAGATGCATAGGTTTTTTTTAGTTTTTGAAGATATTCATCATCCAAAACTCCTTTTAACTCCTTGGATGCTTCTGAAAAAGCTCTGTGAGATGACAAACCTTCTACCAATGTACCGTCTGGTAATATAGTACGCCACTGTATACTTAGATAAATAATAGAGTGAAGAAATACAACTAAAAGAAATAGTAATAAAGCAAATATGGAAACCTTGTTAAAGCAGTGTTTGATTTCATAATATAGTGATTTCATGTTTATTCCTTAAAATGGTCTCCACTATGAACTACTTTCCATGGACTTTGTTTGTTTTCTCTCCCCATAAAGATATAACTCCAAGTTCCATCTTCTTTTTGATATTCTAATACATAGATATTTTCTACTGTATAATCTTGCAAGTAGCCGCGATCTTCAGCAGTATAAATTTCTAAAACAGTAGGATCAATGGCATCATATACACTAAGCTTTGTCTTAGGATTTATGTTTAAATTATCTCTTATATAAGTTGCAGCAGTATTATACATTTGCTTATACTGCTCAGAAGATTGCTCTATTATAGGTCCATTTTGCAGATCATCAATCTCTTTTGGCATATAACCTGTAGTAACATCATTTTCCTCAACTGTTATACTTTCCTCTCTTTTATTTCGTACTTCTTTTAATTTCTTCTTAAGAATTTCCTCTTCAAGTGACTGTGTTTCTTCTATGCCTTGACTTTCTTCTTTTGAAATATTGGTTTTTTGCTCTTCTTGACGATTAACATTTTGTTCAGCAGCTTTTTCTTCTCTACTACAGGCTGTAAATAGACTGACAAGCACTAGTAATAGCAATATAAATTTAATTTTTTTCATTTTTTAGACCTCCAATATAGACAAAATAATCCTCTAAATTTGCTGTTAAAATATTTCCAGATTTTGGACTTCCTTCTTTTTCAATAAAGCGAACCATGTATTTATCTCCTTGGTTTTTTATTCGAACGACAAATGTTTCTTCTGTAAAGTCTTGGAGTTCTTTATTAGTAACTTCTACCTGCTTCACTTTACCTTGAAGCTCTAGAACCATATCTTGAATTTTCCCTTTGTTCTTTACCTTCCCTTCACTTAAAATTACTACTTGATCTGTTATCGCTTCAATATCTGATACTATGTGAGTGGAAAATAATATAATTTTATCTTCGCTCATATTAGTAATTATATTGGAAAATCGAATACGCTCATATGGATCAAGTCCTGCTGTAGGTTCATCTAGAATAAGAATCTTTGGATTATTAATAATAGCCTGGCCAATTCCTATTCTTCTTTTCATTCCCCCAGAAAATGTCTTAATTTTCTTTTTATCCACATCCTTCAAATTAACAAACTCTAGAATTTCATAAATTCTTTCTTTTAACCCCTTCTTCTTCATTCCTTTTAAAAGAGCTATGTATTCTAGATAGTCATAGGCTGTGAATCCATCATATATTTCTATATCTTGTGGCATATAGCCAATTTGAGAAAGATAGTCTGGATTATTCCAAATATCTTTCTCACAAAATAACACCTTTCCTGAACTTGGTTTGTCTAAAGTAGCTAGTATCTTCATCAAGGTTGATTTACCTGCTCCATTCTCACCAAGTAGCCCATAGATTCCATTGCTTATTTCTAAATCCACTGACTTAAGCGCTCTTTTCTTTCCAAAACTTCTATTTACAGCTTGTATTTCTAGCACATTTTCACCTCATTCCATCATTTCTTTCTGTGCAATGTATAAATCTCTATATACTGCTGAATTCTTCTAGATAATAAACATTTTCTGCATTATAAGAGGCAGGCATTTCTCTTAGCATTAATAAATCTGGATGCTCTTCTTCAATTTGTGTTCTTCTTTTTTCAAACTTATCTCCTGCAAATTTTAAGAAAACTAATCCTATTACAGCATCTCTATTTCTTTCGGTGCTTCCAAATCCTCTTAAAGATACTCTACAATTCCATAAAGTTGACTCTAAAGATAATTCTTCTGTTTTATCTTTACTTTTTGCCATTTTATATCTCCTTATTATTATCTAATATTTTATACTCCAGTACTTCTGAGATATCACATTTAAAATAACTACAAATTCTACCAAGTATTTCCATACTCACATTCTCATCTCGTCCCATTTTAGCTATGGTATGAGGAGTTGTTTGTATGGCTTTTTGTAAGTCTAATTTATTCATCTTTTCATCTATTAATTTTTTCCATAATTTATCATAGGAAAATCCCATAACCCACCTCATATTAATCTTCTACCTTATACAGTTTTTCTATAATATTATACCACATTCTACAACTTAATCTTTGCACATTTCTTAAGACGGATTTATTTCCGTCTTTTTTTTATTCATAGAATTAAATTTTTTAAAAAACTAATCAAAACCACCATTTTTGTCCTAGGACTAGTGAAGGGAGAAATATTTCAAAATACTGGAAAATCAATCTCAAATCTTACTTATATAAATAGATGAAGAAATAATTACTCAAATCTCTTGAAAATGTCCTGAGTCTATTAGGAGAGAAAAATTTTTAGGATAGGTTTAAAAAACCATGTTTTTCTTCGCCTGTGATATGAGAGGAAAAATAAAACCTAACAAAACCATCAAAAATGTCTTAGGGCTAATGAAGGGAGAAATTTTCTTACAGGTTAAAAAACTGCTGAATTTCTTTGCCTGTTATTCTTTGCCTGTTATTTAGAGGAAAGAAATATTTTCAAAACAACCGGAAAATCAAATCTCAACTTTACTTATATAGGTAGAGGGCAAAATATTACTCAAAATTCTTCTAACTGTCCTAAGGAATATGAGGGGATATTTCTTCTTCAAAAAAAATATGAAAGGAGTAGATATGTGAATTTAGAAAATATACCAGAATATCTAAAAGAAAATGTAAGCTGGTGCTTATGGAAATATGAAAAAAGAAATAATAAGGAGACAAAGATACCTTTTAATCCAACTACAGAAGGCTATGCATCCGTTAATAATCCAAAGACTTTTGCATCCTTTGATAAAGCATCTGAAAAACTTAGTTCCTATGATGGGCTTGGAATAAGAGTTGATGGAAAACTTGTCGCTATTGATGTTGATGACTGTGTAATTAATGGAAGTTTAAATGATTTAGCAAAGGAAATAGTTAGCCATTTTCCACAGTCATACATTGAATTTAGTCCAAGTGGTAAGGGTTTTAGACTCTTTACTTTTCTACCAAACTCAATAACTTACAACAATGACATCTACAAGATGAAGACTAAAGAAGTTGAAGTCTATGTTGCTGGCTTTACTAATCGCTTTGTAACTGTGACAGGTCATGTCTATCAAGAAGGTGAGATTCTCGAAGAATCCGATGGACTACTATGGCTTTTAGAAAAATATCTGAAAAGAGAAAAACAAAGTAAGTCTACTAAACAAAATTTTAAAAGCTATTTGAGTGATGAGGAGGTTATTGAAAAGGCATCTAATGCCACGAATAATGAAAAATTCTTAAATTTGTGGACTGGAAATATTAAATCCTATCCCTCTTACAGTGAAGCAGACCTAGCTTTAACTTCAATCCTTGCATTTTATGCAGGTGGAAATGCTGACCAGATAGATAGGCTCTTTAGACAATCGGAACTTTTTAGGGATAAGTGGGATGAAAATCGTGGAGGAAAAACCTACGGAGAAATAACCATTGAAAAAGCAATCTCCTCTTTAAAAGAAGTCTATAAGCCTATTGCAAGAATAGACCCAAGTATCGAGTTTAACTTATCTATTGAAAAGTTAAAAGAAATGGGACTTCCTTTATCTTCTAAGTATTCTTGGACAGATATAGGTGCAGGAAAAATTTTCGCAGACTTTTACAAGGATTCTCTTCGCTATGTACCAGAAAGGAAAGCCTGGTATTTTTATGAAGATGGAATCTGGATAGCTGATACTGGAAGTTTAAAAGCTATGAAATTATGTATGAATCTTGCAAACCTACTTCATATTCTTGCCCTTGATATTGAAGATGAGCATAAAAGAAAGGCTTATGTCAAATTCTCAAACAGATGGCAAGCAAGAGGTTATAGGGTCAGTGTATTAAAAGATGCGGAAGTTCATCATCCATTAAATGTATCTGACTTCGATAAAGACCCCTACCTTCTAAACTGTACAAGTGGGACTTTAAATCTAAGAACAATGGAATTTTACGCACATAGAAGTTCTGACTATTTAAGCAAAATGGCTGATGTTATCTATGATTCTAAGTCATTAAATGAGAGATGGAACATCTACATTGATGAAATTATGAGTGGAGATAAAGAAAAAGCTAAGTTTCTACAAAAAATATTAGGTTATGGACTTACAGGAGATACAAGGCATGAGTGCATGGCAATCCTCTATGGAATGACTACAAGAAATGGTAAAGGAACTCTTTGTGAATCCATATTAAAAGTTCTTGGAACTTATGCTTGTGCATCAAGACCCGAAACACTAGCTCTAAAAAACAAAGTAAATAGTTCTGGACCCAGTGAAGAGATAGCTAGACTTGCAGGGGTACGCTTTGTAAATATTCCAGAACCAGGAAAGGGACTACCCTTAAATGTTGCACAAGTTAAAAGTCTTACTGGTAATGACACTATTAATGCAAGATTCCTTCATGAGAATTCTTTTGATTTTAAGCCTCAATTTAAAATCTACATCAACACCAACTACCTACCCATAGTTAATGATGTGACTGTATTTACCAGTGGAAGAATGCTCATCATTCCCTTTGACAGGCATTTTACTGAAGAGGAGCAGGACAAAACATTAAAGACAGAATTTGCAAAAGAAGAAGTAAAGTCAGCAATCCTTAACTGGCTTATTGAAGGCTACAAACTTTTACAAAAAGAAGGATTAACTATTCCCGATTCAGTAAAAGATGCAACTCTTAAATACCAAAAGGAATCGGATAAGATTGCTATCTTTATGGAAGATTGCTTAGAAGAAGGAAATGACTATGAAGTTAGAACCTCTGAAGTTTACGAAAGGTATAGGTCTTGGTCTTTAGAAAATGGCTACTACCTTGAAAGCATGAAGACCTTTAAGCAATCTTTGGAGTCTAAAGCTACCATCAAAAGAAAAAGACCTAAAGATGGAAAACACAAGACCACAGTCCTAATAGGCTATAGGTTAATTTCTGAATTTCTATAAAGTCTGTGGCAATGTGGCAGATGAAAAATTTAATTTAGAAATTTTATATCTATATAGATAATACTTTTTTACCTGCCACACCTGCCCTCATTTAAGGAGGTGGTGCTTATGATTGTGTGTAATTAGAAGTTTAATCGAAGTTAAAAAATTAGGAGGAATAGAAATGATTACAAAAGAAGATTTAGAAAGAAAGTTTACTTTAAAAAATAAGATTGTGGTGACTTCCCCAAAGGGAATATCTACAGAATTAAAAAGAGAAAAAGATGATAGGTATGTCATTAAAAAAGATGAAAGAGAAATCAAGCTGAATGACTTAAAAGACTTAAGTGAATATTGTAAGGATATGTGCCTTTACAGAAACAATGAAAAAGTCACTGAAGACTTATTAGAGAATGCCTTTAAGCTACGAGACACAATCATTCTTCATAAGAAAGACAAGTCACCTGTAAAAGTTGTCAAAGAAAAAATATACAACTACACACTGGATAATCAAGACACAGTTATTCCGTTTAAAGGATCAGAAAGTGTTGTAGAGTTTCTGAATCAAAATAATTTTAGTCTATAAATAAAGGTGGCAATGTGGCAGGTAAATATATAGGACTTAAAACTTCTATTCTCTATAGGAAGTTTAGTTTTCACCTGCCACACTGCCCCAGATATTTTGAAAGGAGTAGAAATGATTATTGGAGATATTTTTAAAAAAGATAAACTTACAGCTGTGGACTTAAAGGACACTAAGTATGAAGTCCTAAATGTAATTAATAAAGATAAGGATAAAATCATCCTTGCTAAAGGAGACAAGTCTTATCTTGTAATTGATGGAAGATTTAAGAATATGTTCTTCCCTTCCTTAGAAGAAGCCGAAGAATATATCGATAGTAAAAAATAATTTGTGACCCAGGGGGCATCCTAATCTCCAGGAGACTTTTTCCTATCAACGGTGCCGCCCTCTTACGCACAAAAAGACAGGTTCAAAGGGGGTATTAAAAAAATATTTTAATACCCTGAATAATACAAAAATACAAAGGAGAAATTTATGAATAAAATAGAAAAATCAAAAAGAAACGAAATATTGTCAGCTAATTCCTATAAAACTAATCTATGGAATTATTTAAGAAACAAGGATGAATCATCTTATTCAGATATTAAGGCTCTTGGTCTTATCCAAGATGGCTCACCTTTTATGGATACAGAAAGCACAGAATACTTTATAGATAAACTTACAGAAAAGAGCGTAGTTAGAAAAGAAGCTACAGTTTTAAAAAACGATATAGATTCATCTTCTATTGTAACTTTCCCAAGTAAATCTATGGCAACTTGGACAAAAGCAGGAGAACAGGACCTATTTGCAGATGCCTTAGAAATGAAAGATGTGGATGTGAATTTAGAATACAACACATTATCTAAATTAATCACAATCCACGAAGATTTTCTAAATAATCCTCAAACTAAGATTGAAAAAATAATCCTAGATACCTTTGCTCATAATTTTGCCAAGGCAGAAGATAAAGCTTTTATCACTGGATCTGGTAATGGAGAACCATTAGGATTTCTAGTAGACGAAGATATTAAAAACCTATCAGCTAAAAAAGAACTGAAACTTGATGACTTGAAAAAACTATTCTTTTCTTTTGATAGTGAATACAGGGAAAATGCAAAATGGATAATGAATGATAAAACTGCTCTTTATCTTCAAAGCTTAAAAGATGGTCAAGGTAACTTCTTGTGGAATCAATATGATGGCACTTTCATGGGAAAAGAAATTCTAATCTCAAACTTTATGCCAGACATTGATACAGGTTTAAAACCTATCGCCTTTGGAGACTTTTCAAACTACTGGATTGTTGAAAGACAAAATCCAACAATAAAAAGATTGTCCGAGATGTTTATTCTTAAACAACACCAAGGCTTCATCATGAGAGAATATTTAGACGCCAAGCTAATGGATAAGGATTCAGTCCTTACTTTAGCAATTGAAGGATAATGCCTATGGTAGAAACTAAAAAGAATGAGATTAAAAAGTCGGAGAATATTGAAGTATCTGGCACAATCTTTACAGTTCATTCTATGAAAAGTGAAAATGCAAAAAAGAGTGTCGAACAAATCATAAGAAAGCTCATATTAAACAATGCGGATACTTTGAATAGAGCGAATTTATCGGCTTAATTAACTTGATATAGTCTGAAAAGTACGGGAATATGTAATTGCCACTTGAAGGCTGTCCGAAAGGAGGAAAATATGGAACAATTAAATAGACAGTCTTCTTACTTTTCAGCTAATGAAAAGATTACAGCATTATACTGTAGGCTTTCAAGAGATGATGAACTTCAAGGCGAAAGTAACTCCATAAGAAATCAAAAGGACATATTAGAAAAATATGCTCTGGATATGGGATTTAAAAACCTAGAGTTCTTTGTGGATGATGGTTATTCAGGAACGAACTTTGATAGACCCTCTTGGAATAAACTAAATGGTTTAATAGAGGATGGAAAAGTTAAAAATATTATTGTAAAAGATATGAGTAGACTTGGCAGGGATTATCTAAAGGTAGGATTTTATACAGAAGTCTTATTTCCAGATAATGATATACGATTCATTGCCATAAATAATGGTGTGGATTCAAATAACCAAGTAGAAAATGACCTTACACCTTTTATTAATATCTTTAACGAGTTCTATGCTAAGGACACAAGTAAAAAGATAAGGGCTGTTTTTAAGGCTAAGGGTCAAAGTGGAAAACCTCTGACAACTAATCCACCATATGGTTATTTAAAAGATAAGGAAGACAAAAACAAGTGGATAGTTGATGAGGTTGCAGCAGAAACTGTAAAGTTGATTTTTAATCTTTGTATTAAAGGTTTTGGTCCAAGTCAAATTGCAAGTGAACTAAAGAGTAGAAAAATCCCAACTCCTGCTGAACACTTTAAGTCTATAGGACTCAATTTCCCAGTTGACACTCCAGAAGAGGAATGTAATTGGAATCCTGCTACAATATCTACTATTTTAGATAGAGAGGAATATCTAGGAAAGGTCATAAACTTTAGAACAAAGAGAAAATCCTACAAGACTAAGAAAAGTTTAGACAATCCAAGGTCTGAATGGGCAATATTTGATAATGTTCATGAGCCGATTATTGATGAAGAAACCTTTGATATTGTAAAAAGGATAAGAAAAACAAGACGAGTTCGTAACAGCTTAGGAGAAATGCCCACACTATCTGGTATGCTCTATTGTGCAGACTGTGGAGCAAAACTGTATCAAGTAAGAGGTAAAGGCTGGTCTCATGATAAAGAATATTTCGTTTGTGCATCCTATAGAAAGCAAAAAGGCAAATGCACTTCACACCAAATTAAGAACATTCAAGTTGAAGAAATTCTTCTTAGGGAAATTAGAAAAGTTACAGCCTTTGCAAAAGACCACGAAGACGAGTTTGTAGATTTAGTTTTAAAGAAGAAAACCAGTGAGTTAAATCAAGTATTAAGAAGCCAGAAAAAGGAACTGGAAGAATCTAAAAACAGAATTGAGAAACTCGACTCTATCGTTCAAAACCTATATGAAGACAACTTGGAAGGTAAAATATCTGATCAACGATTTGAGAAAATGGCTAAAGCTTATGATGAAGAAGAAATTTCACTTCAAAAAAGAATAGCTGAACTTGAAGAAACCATTACAAAATCGCAGGAAGAAGAACTTAATGTGGAATCATTCCTAAAACTTGTAAGAAAATATACGGATATAAAGGAACTTGATCCAGAAATAATTAGAACTTTTGTAGACAAGATTTATGTAGAACAATCAGAAAAAGTTCCAGGTACAAATTTAAAGAGACAAACCATTTGGATTTATTGGAACTTCATAGGGAAAATTGACATATAAAAATCGGCACAAAGGTTAATACCTTCATGCCGATTAAATTTTAAGGAAATAAATCCCTAATTAAGAGCCCCTCA
>NZ_KV804682.1:0-28570 GCF_001811425.1 Peptoniphilus sp. HMSC062D09
TTAGTCCAACTTTTGGGGGTCAGTTC
The DNA here is from genome assembly GCF_001811425.1 of Peptoniphilus sp. HMSC062D09. Taxonomy (NCBI): domain Bacteria; kingdom Bacillati; phylum Bacillota; class Tissierellia; order Tissierellales; family Peptoniphilaceae; genus Peptoniphilus; species Peptoniphilus sp. HMSC062D09. The sequence continues at coordinate 27 of NZ_KV804682.1, forward strand.
AAAATTCTAGCAGATTTTTTTATATTATAAATTTTTTAATTTATCTATTATCTCTCTCACATTTTTTTCTACTTCATCTTCCCTCACTGAAAAGATGGCTCTTGACATGCAAAGACCATCTAAGTCTAGCCCCCTGAAAAAGTCTAACTTATCCTTACTTATTCCTCCTATGGGAAAGACTGGAATTAAGAGAGCTTCTCTTATTTCTTTAAAGCTTTCTAGCGTAATCCTTGAGGCATCTTTCTTGGTTTCTGTTTCAAAAAAAGCTCCCGTCCCAATATAAGATGCTCCCATATTTTCTGCCTCAATGCCAAGCTTTACAGTTTTTGCCGTTGCACCAATTATTTCATCTCTTCCCAAGACTTCTCTTGCCCGAGAAATTTTTTCATCCTCTTGACCAAGATGAAGTGCAGTGCCATATTTTTTTGCAAGCTTTAAGTTGTCATTTAAGATAAAAAGGCACTTACCATCAATTTCACTTTTTATATTTAAGATTTTTTCTCCAAGCTCATCTTCATCTGCAAACTTGTCTCTAAGCTGATAAATCCCCATTCCAGCCTTTACTGCATTTTTTATTTTCCATAAATCATCGCCTTCAGAAATCCCATATAAAATTGGCTTAATAAATTTAGTTGAAGGAGATAAAATTTCAAGATCTCCACTTATTTCATCTATGCCTTGCATTTTACTTATAATATCTTGGGCATTTACTTTATTATCTCTTATGACGCTTTTCCCAAGCTGTCTTAAAAATATTGCAGAAAGAGCGCAGGCTTTTAAGTTTGACATGGGGGCTGCCAAAAGAGAAGTTATCATGGCAGATTCCATGTCTCCTAAGCCAGTGATTTTTTTTAAATTTTCATCGCCACCAGGAATTGAAATTAACAAATGAGAGTTGGCTATCACCTCATATTTGCCGCTAACTACAACTGTAGCTTTACTTTTTTCTTGGAGTTCTAAGGCAATATCTATAAAATCTTCTCGAGATAAATTATCGTCTTTTGAATCCACGCCAGTAAAGGTCTTGCCCCTTGCCAAGTAATTAATTTCATTAAAGTTTCCTCTTATGACATTAAATTTAAAATTACTGATAAGGTCTTTTGCCAAGTCTCTTCTTAGGCTACTAGAAGCAACTCCAACTGGGTCAAAGACCAGAGGAATATTATTTTCCTCTGCAACTTTTGCAGAAATTTTAATTGCTTCAATTTTATCTTCATTTAACATTCCCATATTCAAGAGGAGGGCAGAAGATTTTTTTGTAATTTCAGCAACTTCCTTGGAATACTCTGCCATCATTGGGCTTGCCCCAAGAGATAAAACAAGGTCAGCAAGTCTAGCTCTTGTAACACTATTTGAAATAATATGTACTAAGGGAGCCTTATCCCTTAGATTATTTAAATTTGCCTTAATTTTCATTTTTATCACTCAAATTATACATGTGATATAGGGGTCCCCTGCCCCTTCCTATATCAAATCCATAAGCTATGGCACCACTTAAATATTTTTTTGCAGCTACAAGTGCATCATAAAGACTTTTTCCCTTTGCAAGTTCACAAGCTAGGGCACTGGATAGTGTGCAACCTGTACCATGGGTATTTTTGTTGTCTATGTTTTTTCCCTCTATTACAAAGAGTCCCTCTCTTCCACAAAGCACATCATCCTTTGAGTCTTTTAGGTGACCTCCCTTTATTAGAAAGGCTACTTTATATTTGTTATATAAAAATTCTGCTGCCTCCTTCATCTCTTCAAGGCTTTCAATTTTTTTGCCGTAAATAATTCCAGCTTCAATAAGATTTGGGGTGATTAAAGTTGCCTTTTGAAATAAAATTTCCTTCATCTTCTCAAGTGTCTCATCAGGCACAAGGGTAAAGCCGCTAGTTGATGTAATTACTGGGTCTAAAACTATGGGCAGATCCTTAAAATATTTTTCAGCTACTTCTGATATAACTTCTACTTGTCCTGGACTTGCCACCATGCCAATTTTTACAGCATCGGGCATAATATCTTGGCAAATTGACAAAAGCTGACTCTTAAGCATTTCCTCACTTATAGGTGAGGAAGCCTGAACGCCCATAGTATTTTGTGCAGTTATTGCTGTAATGGCAGTCATGCCATAAAACTTATATGAAGTTATGGTTTTTAAGTCGGCTTGGATACCTGCGCCACCGCTAGAGTCAGACCCAGCTATGCTTAAAATCTTTTTAATTTCCATGTTTATTTCCCTCTAAATTAAGATAATCATTAAGAGCTGTCTTTTTAAGGCTCAAAATAATTATTATTGCAATTATTGAACCGCCAAGGGTACTTACAGAAAAAGGAATAATTAGTCCAAAAAATGCCATTTCCTTTCCAAGTATAAACTTGGCAACTGGATAGGCTAATAGGGCACCTATAACTCCTGTGCCAAAAACTTCACCCAAAAAGGCAAGAGAAAGCTTTCTTGTCTTGTAATATAAAATGCCTGCTAAAAAGGCACCAACCATTGAACCAGGAAAGGCCATTAAAGAACCTGTGCCTGATAAATTTCTAATAAGTGAAATGCAAAAGGCAACAAGGACTGAATAGATAGGACCCAATATTACTGCAGAAAGTACATTTACCATGTGCTGAATTGGATAACACTTTGAAAGTCCCACTGGAAAGTTTACAAAGGAAAAAACAACGCCTATGGCAACAAAAAGAGCTGCCACAGTTAACTTCTTAGTATTAGATTTCATATTTACCTCCTAGAGAGTGCTGACATAAAAACTAAAACTATTCCCTACGTTGGCATTATCCAAATCAGGTAACGGTCGAAATTAACAATTTCCTCTCAGCCTGTCAACAAGCTCCCCTTTTTTTATTAAATTTTTACACTGAACTAAATTTATTTAAATTTTAATATTAGTTCACTTAGATTAAGCTTCTATTTTAATATCTTTGCCTTCAAGTATTAAATTCATATTTTTTGCAGAGCACATTGAGCCGCACATTGTGCAGGTATTTTCTTCTTCAGGCATGGATGAATCTCTGTACTCTCTTGGCTTAACCTTGTCAAGAGCAAGCTCAAACATTCCTTCCCAGTCAATTTTTTGGCGTCTCTTGCTCATTTCTAAATCCCAATTTCTTGCGTCCTTTAATTTATTAATGTCACCTGCATGAGCTGCAATTTTGCAAGCTACAATTCCTTCGCGAACATCTTCTACATTTGGCAGTCTCAAATGTTCAGCAGGCGTTACATAACACAAGAAATCTGCACCATGAGCTGCTGCAATTGCACCGCCAATTGCCGATGTAATATGGTCATAACCAGGTGCCACATCTGTAACAAGAGGTCCCAAGACATAGAAAGGTGCCTTGTGGCAAAGTTTCTTTTGAAGTTTGACATTCATTTCAATGTCACCAATTGGCACATGACCAGGTCCTTCAATAATTACTTGCACATCCTTCTCCCAAGCTCTCTTTGTAAGCTCACCAAGTGTAATAAGTTCTGAAATTTGTGCAGGGTCTGTGGCATCATGAATGCCACCAGGTCTCAGAGAATCTCCAAGAGAAAGAGTAACATCATATTCTCTGCAAATATCTAAGAGCTCATCATAGTATTGGTAAAAGGGATTTTCTGCGTCATTCATCATCATCCAACCAAAGAGTAGAGAGCCACCACGAGATACAATTTCATTTACACGCCTATTCCTCATAAATATTTCAGCATTTGCCCTATTTATACCTGCGTGAATTGTCACAAAGTCCACTCCATTTTCGGCATGATTTCTAACTACATCTAAAAATTCCTTTGCCTTTATGTAAGAAAGTCCCTTGTCCAAAAATCCTACTGCATCATACATGGGCACTGTGCCTATCATGGCTGTAGATTTTTCAATTAATTTTTTCCTAAATTCTTGAGTCTTGCCATAATTTGATAAATCCATTATGGCTTCTGCACCCATTTTTAGTGCCATGTCAACTTTTTTCATTTCCATGTCAATGTCATTTAAGTCCTTGGAAATTCCTAAGTTTACATTTATCTTGGTCCTAAGCCCCGTGCCAATGCCTTCAGGTGAAATTGATTTGTGATTTTTGTTTTTTGGAATGACAATTTCTCCACAAGCCATTTTCTCCATGAGATACTCACAAGATACATTTTCCTTTTCTGCCACAATTTTCATCTCTTCTGTGACAAAACCATGTTTCGCTGCTTCCATTTGAGTAGCATATTTCATATAAAAAAAACCTCCTATAAAATTATAGGAGTAATCTTACTTTTCCCTGCCAAGGCATTATCCTAGCAGGTAAGATGGTCGAGTCTTAACTCCTCTCAGCAAATTGCTCCCATAAGTTTATTTATTCATTTATTGATTTTATAATATCAAATCTTTTAAAACAAGAAAAAATATAATACTAATTCATAAAATATTTTAAGTCTCTTTAATAGAGATAATAAATTTTTATTTCTTAATATTTTATAATTGATTCTACCCTTGTGCCACTTAAAACTTCTCTTCCCTTTAAATCTTCTAGTTCAATTAAAAAGATCGCCGAAGACACTTCTCCTTTAAGTTGATTTACAAGATTTACACAAGCCTTGGCTGTGCCGCCAGTGGCAAGAAGATCGTCAACTATTACAACTTTTTCTCCCGGCTCTATGGCGTCCTTGTGAATTTCTATTGAGTCTTCTCCATATTCAAGCTCATAGGATTCTCTTTCCTTATCCCAAGGAAGCTTGCCTGGTTTTCTCACTGGCACAAAACCCTTGTCGAGTTTATAGGCAAGGGCTGAAGCAAAAATAAATCCCCTTGCTTCAATGCCAATTATCTTGTCTACATCAACATCTATTTTTTCTGCCATTTGGTCTACAGCTTTTTGGAAGGCATCCTTGTCCTTTAAGAGAGTGGTGATGTCTCTAAAGATGACTCCTTCCTTTGGATAATCTTTTATTGCGCGAATTGTATCTTTTAATTCCATAACTTCCTCCATTCCCTTATAGTATAACATCTTTATCAGCTAACTAAAACTTTTATTATCATTCTTTTAATGATATAATATGTTAAATTTTTCTATTTATTCACGAGGTGTTAAATGAATAAAAATATAAAAAAATACGACAGAGAAATAAGAAAGGCAAATTTTGGTGAAGCTCTCTTTACCTTCCTCTCTCTAGTTGTAATTATGTTTATAAGTATTATTAAGTACGAAGAAAGTCCCCACATACCCATGCTTATCGGGGTCTTAATAGCTTCTCTTGTCGCCCTAAAAATTGGCTACTCCTGGAAATTTATTGAGAACTCCATGATAAAGGGAATTTCACAAGCCATGCAGTCCATAATAATTCTCGCCATCATTGGAGTTTTAATTGGCGTTTGGATTTTGGCTGGCGTTGTGCCAACTATGATCTACTACGGACTTATGATTTTAAAGCCATCAATTTTTCTTGTAGCAACAGTTTTAATCACTTCAATAACTTCTCTTGCTACGGGTACAAGTTGGGGCACTGCTGGCACTATGGGTATAGCCCTCATGGGCATAGCAAGTGGCCTTGGCATACCTGCACCTATAACAGCAGGGGCAGTTTTATCTGGTGCCTACTTTGGCGACAAGATGAGCCCACTTTCTGATACAACAAACCTTGCACCGGCAATGGCAGGCACTGATGTCTTCACTCACATCAAGGCAATGGTTAAGCCAACAATTATTACCTATGTATTGACCCTACTCATCTTTGGATTTTTATCACTAAAGTACAGGGGAAGCTCTGCAGACTTGTCTAGCGTAACTATGATTACCGAAGGCTTAAAAAATAATTTTAATATTTCTCCAGTTCTTTTGCTTGCGCCACTTATTGTAATACTTTCTATCGCAAAAAAAGTTCCTGCAGTGCCTGGCATTAGCCTTGGCATAATTGCCGCTGCCATCTTGGGACCTCTTTATCAAAAAGTAACTTTTGGCGACATCTTATCTTGTGCCTTAAATGGTTTTGTGTCTGAAACTGGTCTTGAGTCAGTGGATAAACTTTTAACTACTGGCGGACTTAACAACATGATGTCTTCCATTTCTCTTACTATTATCGCCATGATGTTTGGTGGAATTGCAGAAGAGACTGGAATACTTGAAGCCATAGTAAAAAAATTCCTTGGCAAGGTGCAGTCCACTGTTGGTCTTGTCACTGCCACAATTTTAACTTGCTTTTTCACAAATGCAACTATGCCTGAGCAGTACATCTCCATAGTTGTACCTGGCAGAATGTTTAAAAATGAATATAGAGATAGGAATTTGGATCCAAAACTTTTGTCCTCTACACTTGAGTCAGGTGGAACAGTTACATCAGCTATGGTCCCTTGGAACACTTGTGGTGCTTATATGACATCAGTCCTTGGAGTTTCCACTGTTCACTATCTTCCATTTTTGTTCTTTAATCTCCTCATGCCCCTTGTGCAAATAATAGTTACTGCCTTTGATTCAAAAAAATTTATCTTAGACAAAGATAAAGATGCTTTCACCAATTGAAAAACCACCTCTTTTTGGTATAATGTTTAGTGGAATAAAAAAAGAGGTGTATTATGTATAAGGATATAATAATTGGACTTACAAATTCTGCAAATACGAAGAAAAATTTACTTGAAGGATCTCTTTTTAAGTACATGGTTGCTTCCATACTTGCAGGATTTTTTATTGGAATGGGGATGCTCATAATGACTCTATCAGCTAGCATCTTTTCTCCACTTCCAATCCCTGCCGTAAAATTTATTAACGGCTTTGTCTTCTCCCTTGCCCTATCATTTGTGGTCTTTGCAGGTGGAGAACTCTTCACAGGAAATGTTCTAGTGACAACAGTGGGAAGACTTAATAAAAAAATTGACACTGGAACCCTTTTAAAGATTTTAATTTTTTCCTACCTTGGAAATATTTTGGGCTCAGTTTTAATTTCATTTTTATTTAAAATGACTGGCGTTTCCCCTGAATATAATGAAGCCCTATTAAAACTTGCCACTGGAAAGACTAGCTTTGACTTCCTTCCACTGCTTTTCAAGGGAATTATGTGTAACATTTTAGTCTGCCTTGCAGTTTTAATTTGCTCAAGAAAAATTTCTGATTCAGCAAAATTAATTTTAATTTTTTGGTGCATACTTGCCTTTGTAAGCCTTGGCTTTGAGCATAGTGTTGCAAATATGACTTGCTTTGCCTTGGCAAAAATGTTAAATTCAGATTTTACTTTTGCATTAATTCTTAAAAATTTAATACCTGTAACTATTGGAAATATTATTGGTGGCGACCTAGTTGCCCTAACTTATAATACTATAGCTTCAGATAAGTAAAAGAGGGGCTCTTGCAAAAGTCCCATAATATAAAAAAGACGAGGAAACATAAAATCCTCGTCTTATTTTTTTCGCAAACTTACTATTAACTTGTAAATAAAAAATGTAAGGACCATGACAAATACTGTCACTATAAAAAGTCCAACTATATAATTAGGAAAGACATTTTTTATAGTAGCAAGGGCGGATCCCTCATAGGGCTCCTCTATAAAATAATAATTTGCCTCTAGCTTTTTGTTTAAAACTTTTATTATAGGAAGAGTTACAATAATAAAAATTACTGGATAGATAAGGTCTCTTAGCCTTGGCAGGTACTGCCTTGAAATCACAAGATAGATTGGATAAAAGGCATTGATGCCGTGGATTATCCAAGAAATTATTGCCACATAGGAATATTTATTTACCTGGTCCCAACCTGGCGTAAAGAGACTTAAAATTGCAGCTGGCATAAATAAATAGTAAAGACATGACTTTATAATCTTGCTGTCATAGAAGGCATCCACTGCCATAAACTGGGCTCCAATTAAGCAAAGATGAAAAGGCAGGTATGAGCTATCATAATGGCCGTCAATTAAAACTGCTAGGAGCCTAATAATTTCCAGGCTAATGGGCAGGATGGCAAGAATTTTTCTAAATTTTTTATTCTTTTTCCAGGGCTTATATAAAAAAATCGCAAAAATAAAAATAATAAATAGGCAGGCAAAGTGATAAGTTCCGTAAAAATTAAATCCAACCTCGCCATAATCTAAATCCCAAAAATTTCTCATCTGTAATTAAAATCCTTTATCTTTTTCTTCAAATATTTTAACATAGAAAGTCAAAAAAATTTTTTCGATTTTTAAATTATTTTTCTAAGAATTCTAATCCAAGGACTTCTATCTCATTAACTATAAAAAATGTAAAACTGGCTCGTGCAATTATCTTGTCTTTGCTCTTTGCCTCAACTTCAATTACCTCTGTTTTCTTTCCCATGTGAACTATTCTTGTGTTTGAATAGATTTCTTCTCCCTCTCCTATGCTTTTTATGAAATTAACACTAGAATCCAGAGTAACAGCTTTCCTCCCCTTTGAAATTGACAAAAGTCCTGCCGCAGTATCCATTAAGGCAAAAATTTCTGCCCCATGTAAAATTCCATAGGTATTCAATTGATTTCTCTCTGGTATCATCTTTAAAACCATATTGTCGCCATGAAGGCTATCAAATTTTATATTAGCCCTCTTTACATATTCATCTTCTTCAAATATTTTTTTTAAATTAATTTTCTCCATTTCTCCCCCTATTAAAAAACGAAAGTTGTCTTATGTTTAAGTCAACTAAATTGGAAACAGTTATACCAATAAGCCTTAGCCTTTCGCCCTCATAGGCCTCATCAAAAATTTCCAGGCTCTTATTAAAAATATCTTCTTCCTCATAAATTGCTGCGTCATAGGTCCTAGACCTGGTCTTAAGCTTAAAATTTTCATTTTTCATCTTTAAAGTCAAGGTGTAGCCAGAAATTTCCTTTACGATTAAATCTTCTGACACTTCCCTGGCAAAATCCCTTAAGTGATTTATCAGCTCATCCTTATTTTTTGTGGCTTCAAAGGTGGACTCTGTGCCAAGACTTTTTCTCACAGCATTTGGTGTCACTTCTCTCCTGTCAATACCCCTAATCCTGTAATAAATTTCTTCGCCACTTTTTTTGAACATACTTGTCAAAAAATCATAGGACAGGTTGTAAAGGTCCTCAACCTTATTTATGCCAATATTTCTAAGTTTTTTCTCAGACTTACTGCCAATACCGTGAACCTTTCTTATGTCCAGGGGAAATAAAATCTCTGGCATATCAGACTCTCTAATAATCATAACTCCCCTGGGCTTATTCCAGTCGCTTGAAAGCTTAGCCAAAAATTTGTTATAGCTGAGGCCAACACTTACGCTTAGACCAGTTTTATCATAGACATCTCTTTGCAAATCATAGACAATACTTTCATGGTAGCCAAGTCCCGTCAGGTCTAAATAGGACTCATCAATGGAAACTTTTTCGATTTTATTTGTATATTTCTTTAAGACATCAAAAACTTCACGAGACTTTTCTAGGTACCTTTCCCTTCTCATGGGCTTTATGATCAGGTGGTCGCAGAGATTTTTCGCCATATACATGGGCATTGCAGAGTGGATGCCATAATTTCTGGCAATATAATTAGCCGTAGTGACAACTCCATGATTGGACCTGCCACCTACGACCAGAGGTTTTCCTATTAAGCTCCTATCGTCAAGCTCTTCTACTGATGCGTAAAAAGCGTCTATATCAACATGTATAATAATTCCCATAAATATCACGACTTTAGTATATCACAAGAGCTTTTTATAAAGAAGACAATTTGATATAATTCTAGAGAGGTGAGATTTTGAAAAGAACAGTTGCGCTCTACGATTTTGACAAAACTGTGGTGAATTGTGAGTCCATAGTTGAGCTTTATAAATATGCCTACAAAAATAAAAAAATAAATATTTTTAAAAATCTTTGGAAATTAGCTGTGGCTTACATAAAATCAAAGCTGAATTCTGATTTTGAAATCATGAAAAACCAAATGGTCTCTGTCATAAAATATTTGACGGAAGATGACCTCCAGGACTTTGTGACAAACTATCTCTATCCAAAATTTTTCTTCAGTGAATTTGAAGATGAATTTTCTTCCTATGATGAGGACACCATAAAAATCCTCTGCTCAGCCTCTGCCACAAATTATTTAATTTATGTTGGCGAGTTGTTTCCTTTTGATTATATTATTGGAACAGACTTAGACGAGGACTATAAATTATGTCGCGGCAACAATAAGAAGGACGTCAAGGTAAAAAATATCCAGGAAATTTTAGAGAGAGATGGCTATGAAATCGACTACGAAAATTCCCTTGCCTACTCTGACTCCTACAAGGACGACAAGTATATGCTTCGCATGGTAAAAAATAGGTTTTTAATTAATTCGAAGATAAATAAGAGAGGCTATGTAAACTTATCTTGGCATACAAATAAATAATTCAAAAAAATAAACTGAGGTCGCCCTCAGTTCTTTTAATTCAAGAAATTTCTTTCAGCTTCTAAATTCCTAAAATATATTTTTCAATTAATTCAGCAATTTCGTCATAGGATTTTTCTCCAATGAACTCGTAAACTTTTTCGCCCTCCTTGTAGAAGGAAACTCGCGGCAATTGAAAGATTTCGTATTTTTCTGCAAAGTCCTTATTTTTGTCAAGATCCATGTAGTAGCAGGAGACTTCCTTAAACTCTTCTTCAAGAAGAACTTGCATAACTTCCATAAGTGGCTCGCAGTGAGAACATCTCTCTGCACCAAAGATGACAAGAGCTGCCTTTTGAGATTTTATTGTTTCGTCAAAATAATTTTCTGTCACATATTTTATTACAGATTCATTTCTCTTAATTACCTTTTTATTTTCTTCAAGGTCTTTTACAGATTCAGATTCTTGTGAAAGTGGGTCAATGTCGTTATTAAGTGAACTTTTATTTACATTAGTAACTTCCACAGACTTAAAGCTGCCTGCCCCCTTTAGCTTGTAGTAGGATGCATCTTCAATCTCTTCAATTTCATTTTCACTTTCATCTACGCCCAGATAATCGTAAGGATACCTGTAAACTCTGTAGATCATATTGTTCTTCAAAAGATTTTCCGTCGTCGTCCTGTAAGGGCAGGTCCACTGCCAAACTATTTCCTTGGAGTGGGTAATCTCTAGGACAAGACCTTCTGTGGCAAGAGTTATTAGGGTGTTGCCATTGGGAAGTCTTTGAAGGTTTCCACCATAGGGCGAATAAAATTTGTAGCCATTCATGGGAATGGAAAAACCAAAATCCCTTGGATCCACTGACCAGTTAAGAGATAGAGTCACTGGATTTATTTCAAGAATTCTTGAATAATTTCTCACAAAAGGCAATAGTCCCGATGGAGAAGTAAGAGTTGGCGAACCGTAGCCACATCTTCCCCCATTGTCAAAAATTAAAAGATTGCCCTCGCCAGTTAAGCCCTTGGGAATAATACTTGCAAAGGCAGAGCCTACTACAGGGTCAACCTTTTTGAAGTCAGAAAAATTTGGTCCCAGCTTGTAGCAAATGCGCGACCTCTTTTTGTCAATGATGCCAATAATATTTGCAGCTCTCGCCGTAAATAAAATGTTGTCTGGATGAAAGCGGGGATCTCCTTGGTCATACCACTTGTTCTCTCCAATTGTAGAAATTGATGTAACATCTAAATAATTGCCCAGAGGTCTCTCTGTCATTCTCAGGTTTGGATTTCTGTAGAGAACATTTTTCGCCTCTTCAGAAAATCCCAGCTGGTCAAAGTGCTCGCTAAAGGAAAATTTCCAAACAATATTTCCCTCTTCGTCCACTTCTAAAATCACATCATCAAGCAAAGTCTTATCAGAAATTCTGCTGTCCTTAATGGCATCGTGAACGAGTAGGAGAGTTTTGCCCCCCTCAACAATTTTTTCACCAGGATAATAATAGCCAAGAGAGTTGCCCTCCCTTTGAAAGTCAGAGTGAGCCCTAGCCATCCATTTTGGCCTGTAGCCCCTGTCCTCTGTAAACTTAAACTTGTCGAAGTCAAATTGAACCCTGCCCTCCTTGTCAAACTCAATGAGTTTAATACCGTCACTGACACCAAAATCTGATGACCTAAAAGAAGAAATGCTCATAATATTTTTATTGGGCAGCATCTTGGCAGGCATTGGGTTTACAGAATACCTTTTGAGCTCTGTGCCGTCCATTTTTATTATAAGAGCTCCGTCCTTGGCAGTTGAAATTAAATTTATGCCATTGTATGCCTTTTCTCTGCTATAGATTACAGTTCCCCTTGGATAGACTCTCATTATACACCTCTATTTCTAATAAACTTTTCTGCATAAACTGTTGCCACTGCCCCATCATTTGCCGCTGTGACAATTTGCCTAAGGGGCTTCTCTCTTATGTCTCCTGCAGCAAAAATTCCTTCCACAGATGTCCTCATGCAGTCGTCAGTTTTTATAAAGCCAAAACTATCTACTTCCACAAGGTCTTTTACAAAGTCGGAGTTGGGACTCATGCCTGCAAAGATAAAAATCCCATCAGAAGTGACCCTAGTCTTAGTATTGTCAGAAAGATCTAAAATATCAAGACTGTTTACTCTTTCGCCACCATAAATTCCCTGAAGTTTTGAGTGCCAAGTGTAAGAAACTTTTGGATTCTTTTTTATCCTCTCAACTTCAAGTTCATTTCCATCAAAATTTCCCTCGTCGTGAATAATAATCATGTTAATGGAGTTGGCAAAATTGGAGAGATAATCAGCCTCCTCTAAAGCAAGGTCCCCTGAACCTAAAATATGTATGTCCTTGTCCTTAAAATAATCTGCATCACAAGTTGAGCAGTAGGATACACCACGACCAGCAAATTCCGTTTCGCCAGGCACATTTATCATCTTGGCATAGGTTCCCGTAGCAATAATAATTGCCTTAGAATAAAATTCCTTTCGCCTAGCAGTAGTAAGCTTAAAGCCATCATCAACTTTTTCGATTTTAGAGACAGTGCCATAAATAAACTCATTAGTAGTAAAATTTTCAGCTTGCTTTCTAAACTCATTTATGAGGTCTCTTCCAGCAATCTCCTTAAAGCCAGGGTAGTTGATAATTTTTGGCGTGTCGTTAACCCTTCCGCCAAAGGAAAACTTCTCTATGACAAGAGTATTTAGAAGAGACCTGCCAGCATAAATGGCAGCACTCAAACCAGCTGCCCCTGCACCAATAATAATCAAATCATACTTTTTCATCTAATCACCTCAAATAGAATCCACAGGATTTTGTGGAGCCTTTTTAATAATCTTAAACTTGCCATCATGATAATCACAAATATTGAACTCGCCATTACGCCTTACCCTGTTTATCCAAAAATTTTCCATAGGCACATTTTCCATAATAGAAAACATGGCAACAATAGTGACACCGTGAGTTACAATCAAAATATTTTCGTCAAGCTCAGGATAGACAGCATACTCAAAAAATTTCTCAACTCGCCTTCTGAGGTCATAGAGACTTTCTCCATCAATTCTGTTATAGGAGTGAGGCTTTTCAAAATAAAGTTTGTGGAGCCACTTATCGTCTTCTTTCACATCCTTAATATTTTTGCCAGACCAATAGCCCACATCTATTTCGCGAAGAAGAGAAGTCTTTATAATATTTCTGTCAGGACAAATTAATTTTGCAGTGTCATAGGCTCGACCAAGATCAGATGAATAAACTTCATCAAAGTGAATGTCCTTACATTTTTCGTGAAGAATTTTCCCCATCTCTATTCCCTCTTCAGTAAGTGGCGAATCATCTTGCCCTTGAATAATGCCAGCCCTGTTCCACTCAGTTTCCCCATGCCTAGTAAAATAAATCCTCATACTTCCCTCACAATCTATATGCACAATCTATATAAAAAAATTTCATTCCTACTGATATTATATATTATAAGAAAAAACAATTAAAGTAAGAAAAGCTTATCCTTTTAGTTAAAAACTCCTCAAAAAACTTGAAATCACCTTGCATTTTGTCTTTATTACTAATATTATTGATTGAGAGGGTATTTTTTATTTTCTTAAAATAATTTATTAAAAGGAGGAATTTATGAAAAAGAAAATATTTGCAATAATTTTTGCCTTTGCCTTAGTATTTTCATCTGCAATTTTTTTATCAGTAGAAAATACTTATGCTGAAGCAAAAACATTTACTGTAACGAAGAGAGAAGCAAATAATCCTAATGCTACAGAAGAGCCTGTTGGCGAATACGATACTTTGTTTGATGCCATTGGCGCTTGTAAACAACAAGATTTATCTAATGAATATATAGTCACTATGAATAAAGACTATGAGGTGCCAGAAAATGAAGGTATGAATGACAGAAGCCATGTTAATATACTCTTTAGATCAGCGCCAGGACAAAAGTATACATTGAAAAGAAATGGTACAAGAATATGTTTTTATGTTAGTTCCAATTGCAACATGCGTGTAGAAAATGTCATTTTAGATGGTAATAATGATGGAGAGCTTACATCTATTTCAGATAATGGTGAACTTACATTGGGAAATGGTACTGTTGTACAAAACTTTATTGATGTTCCATCTGCAGATGGTCCAGCTATTTATCTGATTGGTAAATCAACACTTAATATTGAAGATGGCGTTACTTTAAGAAACAACACAGGCAAAAATATTGGCGGAGTTATTGGTGATAATTCTAAAGATACAACCATAAATATCAAGGGAGGTACATTTACAGGAAATTCTTGCGCAAGATACGGTGGAGTTATAGCTTCTTACGGAACTATAAATATATCCGGAGGTATATTTAATGATAACTCTTCTAAAGAAGGCGGAGTTATTGCATCTTACGGAAAATTAAATATTACTGATGGAGTTTTTGAAAATAATAAAGCAAAAACAAACGGAGGAGCTATTCGACTCGGTCAAAATGCAATAGCTAGCATAACAGGAGCAAGCTTTAATAAAAATGAGGCAAAGTCTGGCGGAGCTATATATAATTCAAATGAGCTTACTATAAATGAGGGTGTAGTATTTAGTGAAAACACATCAAGGGAATATGGCGGAGCCATTATTAACTACGGTAAGTTAACTGTTAATGATGGAACTTTTAAAGATAATGAAGCATCAAATGGTGGAGCAATTTCATCAATTGCAAGTAATTCTGAATTAACAGTAAATGGTGGATCTTTTGAAAATAATAAAAGTACTGGCAAATGGGGCGGCGCTATAGTTGCTAAAAATAAAGTAAGTGTGAAAAATGCGACTTTTGACGGAAATGTTTCCGGTAATGGCGGTGCAATTTATGTTTATGATGCAAATGATGCAAATGATGCAGCAATAGAAAATTGTACCTTTAAAAACAACAGTGCAACAAATGAAAACACTGTAAAACAAGGCGGAGCGCTTTTTGTAAATGATAGCAAGAATGTTTCCATAAAAAGTAATACATTTATTAAAAATAGGGCGCAAGATGGCGGTGCTTTGCATATAACAGGAGTGGAAGGAATTATAGAAGGTAACACCTTTGAAGAAAACTTTGCTGAAGGTTTTTCTTCTGCTTTTCACGTAAAAGATTCAGCACCTTCCATAAAAAATAATATCTATAAAAACAATGGAATGAAAGATGGCAAGACAACGGCTTACGCAACTCTTATGGTTGAAAGTGTCATGTCAGGCAAAGAATTGACTATAGAAAATGACAAATTTGAAAACAATGTTGCTTCTAAAGATGGTGGCGCAATTGTTGTGGGAGAAGATACAGTAAACTTAAAGGGCTGTGAGTTTACAAACAATAAAGCGTCTGAGTATGGCGGTGCAATTTATATTACTGATGAGGGAATAGTAAATATAGCAGGCTCTAAATTTGTAGGAAACTCTGCAAAAAGAGGTGGTGCAATTGTCACTGAACTATTCTCACAAGCAAACCCTGCAGAAAAAGAAAAATATAAAAATTTAACTATTGCAGATGATGTTATTTTCGACAAAAACTTTGCAAGTGACGGATACTTTAATCCACCTACTAACTACAAAGATTTCCCTGACCTTAAATTTGAAACAACTTCTCTAATGGGAAAACTTCGTGCTATAAAAGCTGATATGAAGACTTACGAAAAAGTTGACAGCCTTTTAAACAACTATGATGTTTACTATGTAAATCCTTTAGTTACAGTTATTTATGATTCTAATGGTGGAAGTCCCGCAGAAAAAATTTATGGCGAAGAATTGACTTCTGAAAATGATGAAATTCTACCAGCCAATCACAAAGTAAAGACAATAAAGGAAACAGGTCTTACTAAGGACGGATTTGAGTTTAAGGAATGGAACACTCAAGCTGATGGAAAGGGCAATGCATATAAAGCTGGGGAAGAAATGAAAATTTCCAGCAACCAAGTTCTCTATGCAATTTGGCAGGAAAAAACTCCAAGTCCAGAACCTCAACCTGAACCAAAGCCTGAACCTAAACCCGAACCAAAGCCAGAACCTAAACCTGAACCTAGCCCTGAATTAAAAATTCACGAATATGTTGACACTATACCTGTCTTTGCGCAAGCTGACTCTGTAAAAAAAGTTACAGAAAGGGTAATTGAAAGTCACATTGAATACATCAGCGGCTATCCTGACAATACTGTAAGAGCTGATGGCAATGTAACTAGAGCTGAAGCTGTAACAATGCTTGTAAGACTAAAGGCTTATCCTTTAACTGAAGGCGAAGAAATCTTTAAGGATGTAAAGGCTAATGCTTGGTACGCACCTTTCATCAACGCTGCTTACAAAAATAATATTTTAGAAGAAAAGAAGGGTCAAGCTTTTAGACCTGATGAAAAAATTACAAGAGCAGAACTTGCACAGTTAATTTCTCACCTTGACAAGAAAAATAATGCCAAGGCAAATTTCCCTGACATTGCTGGACACAAGTATGAAGCAGCAATAAATCAAAGTTTTGGAAATAAGAGAATTGCTGGTTATCCTGACGGAAGCTTTAGACCAGACAATGCAATTACAAGAGCAGAAACTGCTAGAATTTTAAATAGTCTTTTCGACAGAAAGGTAAATGAAGATGGCCTTGCTAAAGTAATGGCTGACCTTAGACTTTACAAGGACTTAGACAAGAGCCACTGGGCTTATTACGAAATAATTGAAGCCTCTCACACTCATCAATATGAAAGAGCAGAAAGTCTTCTTGAAAACTGGATAAGTATTATTAAATAATAAAATTTTAGATTAAATAAAACCGAGATGAATTTTACAAATGTATTGTAAACATCATCTCGGTTTTTTTATCTTTCTTCTAGGTCCCTTGAAAGGGCTCTTGCTTCACTTATTATTTCTCTTGGGTAATTTAAGTTGTCTAATATTGCAATGGCGTTACGGCTTGTGGCTGGCCCTTCCTTTAATAAGTAGTCAAATTTTATGTCGCCCTCTTCTATTTTCTCTTCAAAGTGCATATTTTTGTAGAGGTCCTTTAACAAAATTGTAAGCTCAATGTCGTGGGTTGCCGCCACTACATGGTTATTTCTTGCCAAATATTTTAGGGTCGCCGTGGCTGCTGCAATTCTGTCAATGGTGTTTGTCCCCCTAAATATTTCGTCAAGCAAAATTATTTTTTCTTCACCATCTTCTATCATCTCTCCAATTGCCTTGGACTCTGCCATAAAATAGGATAGGTTTTCCATTATTGAGTCAGATATGTCAATAGCTGATCTTAATTTCATGGGCTTTATTTCAAATTTTTCGCCAAAGAAAATTCCAAAGGATAGGGCAAAGACTGCGTTGATGCCAATTGTCCTAAGATAAGTTGACTTGCCTGATGCATTTGAACCTGTAAGGATCATGGATTTTTCTAAATCTAAATCATTTGCCACTGGGTCCTTTAGGAGTGGAGTGTATAAGTTTTTGCCTGAAATTCTTTCTCCAAAGTCTGCAAAGTTTGTGCCATAGGCCTTTGAAATTGAAATTATTCCAATTTGGCAGTCGATTTTTCCCAGCAAGTAGTAAAGTCTAAAGATTTCTTCTCCATATTTTTTGAAATATTTTTGTGCCTTAGAAAAACTCCTAGCTTCTGATAAAAATAATACATTCTTATAAGTTTCTGCGAAGTCCATTTCTGCATTGCCCGTCAAAAATCCAAAGGACCTTAAGGTTTTCTTTAGGGGTCCAAGTTCTCCTAAAATATTTTCTACTTCTTGGACTTCTTCTGTGAAGACTTGGTCTTTATTTTTCGTCAAGCTTTCTGATACAAATAAAATACTTTTGAGCCTAACTAAGCTTTCTAACTTGCCCAAAGTTATTTCGTTAAATTTTTTGTAGATAAAGGTGTTGACGCCAAGGAGGACAAAGATAAATAGGACTGCCTGGGCCCTTAAGAAAATAAAGAGAAGGATAATATAAAGTGCTGTGAAAGAAAAAATCCTGGCTGCAATGTCAAGTTCTCTATCTACTTTAACTTCTTCTTCAATAAGATTTAGGACATCTTCCTTGAAATAACCAATCTTTCCCAGCTGAAACTGCATGTCTAGAAGCTCATCTTCTCTATCACCGTAAAGCTTTATGTTATTCTGAGTCTTTTTAATTTGGTCTTCATCTAAAATCAAATCTCTCAGCCTGTAATAAAAGTATTCCAAGCCCAGCCTAGTCATGTTGTGGTTCATCTTCTCAATGATTTTGTCGAAATTTAAATCAGCTGCTGTTATTTCAGATAAATTTCCCCCAAGCCTTTTATGTATGCCGTCAATTTTTTCCTTGAATTTTTTGGAGTGAATTTTGCCAAAGTTTTTTCTTATTTCAACTCGCAAAATTCTTTCGTTTTTTATTTTCACATAGTAGTTGTATAAAAAAACCACTCCAGTAAAAGCTAATAATAAAATAATTGGTGCGTAATAGTCCTTCATGTCATCCTCCTCTTAATCTCTTTCATTATTTTATTACAAAGAGATTGTCATTGCAATGAATAAAGACTAGGCAAAAAAAAGACTGCTCACTTAAAGTGAACAGCCTTAAAAAATTTATTTAATTATTTACAGTTTGGAAATAATTCGTCAAAGTTTTTAAGAATTACATGTCCAATGTCGTCTTGAGCATCGATAGTTGATCCACCAATGTGTGGTGTTACATAAAGTCTATCAAGTTCAAATAATTTGTTTTCTACTGGAACATCTTGAGTGTCAAGTCCGCCAGAGCCAAGTTCGTTAGAAAGTGTATCTAAGTTTGCTCCACCTAGTTTGCCATTCTTGATGTAGTCGTATAGGTCATCTTCGTTAACAATTCCGCCACGAGCAGCGTTGATGATGCAAGCTCCGTCTTTCATCTTTTCAAATTCTTCTGCTGCAAATAAGTCCTTAGTATCAGGAGTTAGTGGCATGTGAAGAGTGATAATGTCAGATTCTTTTACAAGAGTATCGAAGTCAACAAGTTTAGCATAGTCAACTTTGATGTCTTCTGGTTTTAAGAATGGGTCATAAGCAAGAACGCTCATGTGGAATACATTAGCGATTTCGCCAACTCTTCTACCAATTGCACCAAAGCCACAAATTCCTAGAGTCTTATTTCTAAGTTCTCTACCAATCCATCTATATTTGTTCCAAATTCCACCCTTAACTTCGTTTTGAGCTTGTACAGAGTTTCTGTAAAGGTCTAACATTTTTGCAAAAACAAGTTCAGCAACTGCGTTTGCATTTTGTCCTGGAGAGTTTTTAACTGGAATATTTTTTTCTTTTGCATAGTCAAGGTCAATGTGGTTAGTTCCTGTTGAACCAACGAAAATTGCCTTTAAGTTTTTAGCAGCATCAAGAACTTCTTTGTTGATGAATGGGTCAACTCTCATGAATAGGAAATCATAAGGTTCAATAATTTCTGCTAATTTTTCAGAAGTTGGAAGCATAACTTTATCAAGTTCAATACCTCTTTCTTCAAGTCCCTTGTCAATTACATCTGACATATAGTCTACCATTAACGCTTTCATTTACATCCTCCTTAAAATTTTATGTACATCGTTACATTTCTATTTTAGTTGAAAATGGAATCTTTTTCAAGTTCATTTATCTCCTTAATATAATTAACACTTTTCTTTAAAAAAACCCTTGGAAAACTATTCTATATTTACTTTAAGTTAATGGTTTCTCCAAAGGCTTATAATTATTCTTCAATTGTTTTGTTCCTAAGATCGTCTAAAACTTTTTTCGCAAGGGCAAAGGTAACTAGGGCAGTTATAAAGTCTGCTGTGGGCGGTGCATACAAAAGTCCCTTGACGCCAAATAAGTTTGCGTAGAGATAGGCAAAGGGAACTAGGAGAAGGACTTGTCTTAGTAGAGATATTAAAATCCCCCTCTTGGCTAGTCCAATTGATGTCAAAAATCCCATAGTAACTGGTTGCACTCCATTTAAAAAAGTAAAGAAGAGCATAATCCTAAATAATTTTATGGCAAAGTCAAAATATAAGTCGCTTCCTCCACCAAAGAGCATGATTATTTGTCTTGGAAAGACTTGGAAAATTACAAAGGAAATTGATGACACTATTAGGGCATACTTAATTGCAAGTTTATAAACTTCTACTACTCTGTCATAATTTTTCGCACCATAATTAAAGGATGAGATTGGTTGAAGCCCTTGTGAAAGTCCAATATTGACGCAGAAAAATACCATGCTCACCTTCATGACAATGCCCACTGCCGCAAGAGGTATGTTGGCTCCATATTCTGACAAAGATCCATAGTATCTGTAAAAATTATTCATAAGTATTTGCACGAAAAGTATGGCAGCTTGGTTAAATCCACTTGCCGCACCAAGTCTTACAATGTTAATGATCTTATCTAATTGGAATTCAAAATATTTCCCTTTTAAGTCCACAGACTTAAAGTGTCTTTTAAAATAAAATATTACCATTAGAAAAGAGAAAAATTGTCCAAGAACAGTTGCGTAAGCTGCTCCTGCCATGCCCATGTCAAAGGCAAAAATAAAAATTGGATCAAAAATTAAATTTATGACAGCCCCCACTACCATGGAATACATGGAAAATTTTGGAGCTCCATCAGCTCTTATTAAAGTTGAACCAACATTTACTAGTATTAAAAATATAAAGCCGTAGGAAGTTATGGACACATACTCTATGGCATAGCCCATAATCTCCTCTGTGGCGCCAAAAATTTTTAAAAAATTTTCCATAAACAGGTGAGTTATTATTGTAAATACAAGACCTGCTATAGTGGCAAGACTTATGGAATTTCTAATGTAGTGCCTTGCAAGGTCATCTTCCCCTCTGCCCAGTGAAATATTAAAATTTGCAGCTCCACCAATGCCACACAAAAGTGCAAGAGCTGTGCAAATTGTCACAAGAGGAAAGGCAACATTTGTTGCAGCATTTCCAAGCATTCCCACAGAGTTGCCAATAAATATTTGGTCTACAATGTTATATAAGGAACTTATTATTAAGGCAAAGATACTTGGTAAGGCAAACTGTATAAGTAATTTCTTTATATCTTCTCTTCCTAAAATATTTTCTTCTTTCATCTTTTACCTCCCACTTTATAAAAATCCTTTAATAATTTAAAAGCTATTTTAAAAAAATAAAAAGACGCATCTGCGCCTTAAGTTAAAAATTTAAATATCAAGATACATCCTCAAAAGTCCAAGAGCAAGAAGATGCACTGGATAAAATAAATAATTAAATAATTTGTTTTGCTTTCCCTTATCGCCATTATACATTATAGTTAGTCCAAAGCCAAGTATTGACCAAACTTCTTTTATTATAGTCAAGTAGGCAAGGGCTCCTGAAGCTATAGGTCTATTGTAAAATATATAAAAGAAAAAAGCTATAAGTATTGCGTGAAAACCATAATCCCCTGAGACAAAAATGCTTGCAAAGTACATGAAGATTAAAAGTGGTATAGAAAATAAAAGCCATTTTCTTACAATTTTATCTTCAAACTTATTTCTAATCTCATCTAATATCCAAATAAAAATTAGAGAGAGAGCCAGAGAAAATAAGACATTGTTTAGTCTAAATTCTAAAAAAACTTTTGAAGAAAACATATCATAGGGCACTTCTGAAATCAATGCAAAGAAAAGTAAGTTTAGTAAATATTTTTTCCTTGAATGAGTCCTAAAAAATCCTTCTACTACAAAAAATGAAAAGAGAGGAAAGGCAATGCGACCTAAGACATCAAAGACTGTAGAAATCTTTGAGAGAGTGCTTCCCACTTCAAGGTAGGGCAAAATTATCGCCTTGTTGACATGATCAATTAACATAGATGTAAAGGCCATGTATTTTAACTGTGCCCCATTTAAAACTTGAATCCTTTTTAATTTTTCATTATTAAATCTTTCCATATTTTGCTCCAAAATTTTGCAAAATTATTTTACTATAAAATTTATGAAGTAAACAAGAAAAAATTTTTAACTATTTTTAAAATTTTCTTTTAGGTCTTTGTAGTCATTCATAATATTTTCTATTATATCTCTTACACTTTCCACTTTATTTAAATACTCGTAGCCTTCCCCTGCCATGACAGAGCCCCATTCCACATCTCCATCTCTTACAGCTTTATAGCTAGAGCCTGCAGCATACTTTTCAAATTCTTCTTGGTCAAGCTTATTTAATTCGATCTCCAAAAGTTTATCAGCCAACTTATTTTTATAGCACCTTATTGGATGAGGCGTCGTAATTCCTGTGACAATTGTGTCCCTATCTGTGGCTTCAAGAAGAGTCTTTTTAAAGTTTTCGTGGACTGGTGCTTCTTCTGACACCAAAAATCTCGTGCCCATTTGCACTCCACTTGCCCCCAAAATTTCCGCAGCCAAGATGTGTCTTGCCGTGTAAATTCCTCCAGCAGAGATCACCGGAATTTTTACAGAGTCACAAATTTCTGGTAGAGCTGGGAAAGTGTTGAGCTTTCCTATGTGTCCCCCTGCTTCTGCACCTTCAAAGACGCAGGCAGTGGCACCTAGGCTTTCAACTTTTTGCGCCATCTTTTTGTTGGCAATAATAGGAATTACCTTTAGACCCTTATCTAGCCAGTAGTCAAAATATTTTTGAGGATTTCCTGCACCACAAGTTATAATTTTTACTCCCTCTTCAACAACAATTTTATTGAGCTCGTCAATGGCTGGGTGAATCATTACCATATTTACGCCAAAGGGCTTGTCTGTCATCTTTTTTATTTTTCTTATTTCTTCTCTAACGACCTCTGGACTAAAGCCGCCTGTTGCTATCATGCCAAGACCACCAGCTTCTGAAACCGCACCTGCAAGCTCTGATGTAGAAATATTTGCCATAGCTCCCTGCAAAATTGGATACTTAATATTTAATAGATGGGAAATTTTCATTTTTACCTCCAAAATTTATAAATTTTTTAATCTTTTAAGATTGATAAATTTTTTAAATCTTTCGAGATTTTATTTTTAAATTTACATTTTATACTTACCCTAAAAGCAAATTTCATCACTTAATGGCATTTTCTTTATTTTAAACCGTTTTCAAATTTGTAGCTTTGTATAAATATCATACAATTTTTCGCCCCAATATCCTTTTTATTTAATTGACATTTGATATTAGTTATTGTAATATAAAAATAGCAAATAAACATTTTCATAAAATTTTAGTTTATTTGAATAATGTCAAGGAGGATTATTATGACAAAGAAAAAATTTATGACACTCATGATGCTTATTGCTTTGGTTGCAGTTACTTTAACTGCTTGTAGCGGCGGCGGAAACAAAAAAGAAGAACCTGCTAACAATGCTACAAAAACTGAAGAAAACGCAAAGACAGAAGAAGCTTCTGGCGAAATGAAAGCTGAAGGTTTAATGGAAACTAAAGGCGGATTCATGTCAGTTGCAACAGGTGGTACTGGTGGTACATATTATCCACTAGGTGGAGCACTTTCTAACATTCTTAATAATGCAGGTGTTAACTACACAGCTACTGCACAAGCTACTGGTGCTTCTAAAGAAAATGTTGAACTTGTTACTAAGGGAGACGCAGAAATCGCATTTATTCAAAACGACGTTGCTTACTATGCACTAAACGGTACTGATACTTTCGAAGGACAAAAGAAACCTTCTCTAAGAGGTCTATGCTGTCTATATCCTGAAATCGTACAAATAGTTGCTTCTGATGAATCAGGAATTAAAACTATTGACGACTTAAAGGGCAAGAGAGTTGCTGTTGGTGCTCCAGGTTCTGGTGTTGAAGTTAACGTAAAACAAATTCTTGATATCCACGGAATCACTTATGATGATTTAGGAAAAGTTGACTATCTATCTTTCGCAGAAGCTGCTGACCAAATTAAATCTGGTCAAATTGATGCAACATTCTTAACTGCAGCAATTCCATCTTCAGCTATTACTGAACTAGCAACTACTCATGATGTTCACCTAGTTCCAATTGCAGAAGATAAAGCTGAAGCTCTTATCGCAAAATATCCATTCTATGTTAACCTACACATCACTCCTACAGAATACAAGGGACAAGACCAAGAAATCTCTGTAGTAGCAGTACAATCAATGCTAGCTGTTGATGAAAGAATGGCTGAAGAAGACGCATACAATATTGTTAAACTTTTATTCGAAAACCTTGATACTATGAAGGAATCTCACGCAAGAGGTGGCGACATCGCTCTTGATAAAGCTCTTGACGGTATGAGTATTGAAGTTCACCCAGGTGCACAAAAATATTTCGATGAAGTTAAAAAATAATGAATGGTAGAAATAAAGAGGGCATTGGAAAGAAGTTTTTCTTTCCAATTCTCTTTATTATAATAGTTTTTTTTATTTTATCCTTTGTGAAAATCGACGCAATAATAATAAAATCTTACTTTAATGGAGACCTATTAAAGATAGAACACTTAAAGGATAAGGAAAGGTTCGGCATAGTCTATACCCATTCCGTTGAAAGGTCAGAGACTAGTGAATGGTATGAAGTTCGCGATGGCAAATTAATACTTATGGAACAAAGATATCGCGACCAAGGTGCAGGTCTTCCTGTAAATTTAATATACAAGTTTAAATACACCGATGACGGTAGTTTTTGCCTATATGATATGAACGTTCCCTTTGAAACTGTTGTTTATAGGACTGGGGCTGTCATAGCAAATCACAAACTTGTTATCAATGGAAGGACCACTCCCTTTTTAGATTTTTCTGAACCGAGAGAAGCTTTAGAATTTTCTACTGAACACATCTCACTTTTACAATACGCACTAAGGAGGTGCCAAATTGAGCGAAGATAAAAAATTAAATGAAAATTTAGAATCTGAAGAAATAAAAACAGAGGATTCAAAACTAGATTCACAAGATCCGTCTTCTGAAGCTAGTTTTACTAAGACTGCTGAAGAACTTGGTGCAATGAATGTTGATGAATTAATGGAACAATACGACCTTGAAACTAGTAAGCTTCGTAAGTTAACTGGCAAGGTTGCTCTATTCATTACAATCGTTGCAATTTTAATGTCTGCTTTCCATTTATTTACAGCATGGCATGGTACACTTTTAGCTATGAAGCAAAGATCTCTTCACTTAATCTTTGCCTTTACTCTTGGATTTGCACTTTATCCAGGATTTAAAAAGTCATCAAAAGATAAAATTGATATCACTGATTGGCTACTTATTATTTTATCAGTTGGAGTATGGGGCTACATATTCTTTAATGTAGAAGCAATTGCCCTTAAGGGTGGTCAAATGTCCACTACTGATATGGTGCTTGGTGTTCTTGCAGTTCTACTTACTCTTGAAGTTACAAGAAGAGTCGTAGGACCAGAACTTCCTATCGTTACTATAGTATTCCTACTATTTGCTTACTTCGGCAGACACATGCCAGGTATATTTGCCCACAGAGGATTTAATGTTACTAGAATTGTTTCACACATGTATATGACTACTGAAGGTATTATGGGTACACCTCTTGGAGTATCTTCTACTTTCGTATTTATGTTTATACTATTTGGATCCTTCCTAGACAAAACTGGTGTTGGCGAATTCTTTATAGACTTTGCTTACGCTTTAACTGGTTCTACAAGATCAGGTCCAGCTATGACATCAGTTCTTTCTTCAGGACTTATGGGTTCAATCTCAGGTTCATCTGTAGCTAACACAGTTACTACTGGTGCCTTCACAATTCCACTAATGAAATCAGTTGGTTACAAACCTCACTATGCAGGTGCCGTAGAAGCTACTGCATCTACTGGTGGACAAATCATGCCTCCAGTAATGGGAGCTGCTGCCTTTATCATGGCGGACTTCACTGGTTTCCCTTACATTTCAATTGTTAAGGCTGCAATTATCCCAGCTGTTCTATACTATATAGCTGTTGGTACAATGGTTCACTTGGAAGCTTGTAAACTTGGCCTTAAAGGTATGCCTAGAGAATCACTTCCAAAGGTTTCAAATATTTTAAGAAAACAAGGTTATTTAACTCTACCTCTTATCGCAATCATCTTCATGTTGGTTAAACAATATCCACCAACAATGGCTGCTTTAACTGGTATAGTAATTGGCGTTATAGTTGCCATGACAGTATCTCTTATTAAAAAAGATAATTCCTTTACTCCTAAAGATATTCTTGGAGCAATGGAAGCAGGTGCTAAGGGTGCCGTTGGTGTAGCTTGTGCCTGTGCTTGTGCTGGTATGATCGTAGGTGTTGTAACACTTACTGGTTTCGGTCTAAAGATTGCAGAAGTAATCGTACAAATAGCTCAAGGTAGACTAATCCCTACACTACTTCTTACAATGATATCTTCAATTATCCTTGGCATGGGACTTCCAACTACTGCAAAATACATCGTACTTGCAACAATGGCTGTTCCAGCAATAACAAAACTTGGTGTAAACTTAATGTCAGCCCACCTATTTATCCTATACTTTGGTGTAGTTGCCGACGTTACTCCTCCAGTAGCCCTAGCTGCTTACGCAGGAGCAGGTATCGCAGGTGCAAACTCAATGAAGACTGGTTTCCAAGCCTTCAAGCTTGCCATAGGCGCCTTCATAATACCTTACATCTTTGTTATTAACCCACACTTAATAATGGTAGATTCCATAGTAGGAACAACAGTAAATTGGCTTCCAGTAACAGCTGCTCTACCAACAATTGTAACTGCACTTATTGGTACAATTTGCTTGGCAGGTACAGTTGAATCTTATCTATTTGGAAACCTAAGAATATGGCAAAGAATTATACTTCTTTTAGCTGCTTTCGCACTACTTGATCCAAAGCTTCTTACTGACGCAATTGGACTTGCTGCTCTAGCATTTATCTTTGTAACACAAAAAATGCTAAATAAAAATAAACCAGCAGCTACTGCTTAATCTTAATTAAAAAATAATTTTGAAAAGATTTTAATATCTGTTGGGGAGAAATCTCCAGCAGGTATTTTTTTGTGGCTCTATAATATCTGTTGGGGAGAAAATCTCTAAAAGATATTTTTTGCAAAAATTGGCTCTATAATATTTTTGGGGATTAAATCTCTAAAAAATATTTCGCAAAAAATTGCACCTATAGCCTTGATTCATTCTTAAATAAACAAAGACATAAGTGCAAAAATTTTCATTTAAAATTTATTATAGCTTAACATAAAAAAGGAGCCCAAGGACTCCTTTTATTCTTATCTTATCCTCTTACTCTTTCATTTTCCTTGTCATAGAAAACTCTGTCGCATAATTTTGCCTTTAGGCTGCCAACCTTAGCTTTAATTTCAACTTCTTTTCCTTCCACTGCACATTCCTTTTCAATTAAGCAGTAGCCAATAAATTTTTCAAGAGTGTAGCCGTAAGTGAATTTAGTAACCTTGCCGATTTCCTTACCATCACATAGAACTGGGTCTCCTGCTTCAACTTGACCTTCTTCTAAAAGTTCAAAGCCGAAAAGATCTCTCTTAATATTTCCCTTTGCCTTTAGAAGTTCATCCTTGCCAATGAAGTCGCTGTCCCAGTGAACTGTCCAGCCATAGCCAACTTCAAGAGGATTTGTGCCTTCAAGGTCGCTCATAAGAACGTAGCCCTTTTCTCCTGGCAAACTTCCAATAATTACATCAGTGGTAATATTAACTAAGCCAAATTCCTTGCCGCATTCCTTAATTTTTTCTTCAAGAACTTCCTTCTTGCTACTTTCAACATAAAGTTCATAGCCAAGTTCGCCTGTGAAACCTGCCCTTGCAACCATAATATCTAAGTCGCCAACAGTGTTGTCTTCAATAGTGAAGAACTTCATAGAAGAAAGGTCCTTGTCCACAATTTTATTTACAAGATCTCTTGACTTTGGACCTTGAAGAGCAAACATAGTTAGCTTTGAAGTAATGTCCTTGTAGTCTATATCGCAGCCACCCTTAAACTTGTCAAACCACTTAATCATCTTGTCAATGTATAAAGTTGAAATCAAATACTTGTCATCTTCCAACCTAAAAACAATAACATCGTCAATAATTTTTCCCTCTTCATTTAGCATTGTAGTGTAAAGTGCGTGACCCTTTTTCATATTTTTTATGTCATTTACAAAAACTTTGTCTAAAAAAGTTGCTGCATCCTTACCCTTGACATCTAAAACTTGGTGAGTGAAATCATAATAACCAACGCCATTTCTAACAGCTTCGTGTTCTTTTCTTCTTAATACATCATTTTTCATAAAATCACTTTCCTTTATCACGTTACAAAAATAAATCTCTCACCCCTAATATACCCTCAAAAGTTTTTTAAAAATCATAACCACCGGCTAAGCCGGTGGT
>NZ_KV804683.1:0-5561 GCF_001811425.1 Peptoniphilus sp. HMSC062D09
TTATTTTCCTTTTCTTTTTTCATTTTCTCTTTTAGGCTTTCAATTTCAGCTTCAAGGTCTTTGATTTTCTCCTTTTGCTTATCGCTTAATTTATCCTTGTCCTTAATTTCCTGATTTAGCTTATCAAGTTTTTCCTGAAGTTCCTTAGATTCCTTTTCCATTTTGGAAATGTCATCTTTGCTAAGCTCTGTTTGAGTTCCCTTATCTTCTGCCTTTGGAGTTTCTGTCTGCGTGCTTTCCTCTTGCTTTGGTTTTTCTTCCTGTGTCTGCGTTTCTTTATCCTTAATCTCAATCTTTGCTACTTTACGGATAATTTCATCTTTCCCATCACCTTTAACTTCATAAAATAGAAATTCATCAATAAATTTCATACCATTAGGTAGCATTGGAAGATCTCCGCTATCAAGAAGCTGCCCCTTTTCAGCCTTAATCTTTTCTTCCTTAAAGACCTTTTCATCTTCAAAAATATATTTAACATTCACCTCCACTTCTGTTTGGACAGCCTTATCGCTTGTAGGAATATCCGCTGTTCTTTGCTCCTGTGCGTAAACAACCGTCCAAATACCTAAAATGCAGCTTATACTTACAAGCAGTGCAAGTGCTGCCGCCCATAATTTCTTATTCTTTTTCAAACTGGTTTTCATTTGTTTTCTCCTTTTTCACTTCTGCTTTTTCTCTGTTTACTTTTGCCATTAAATCACTGATTGTAATGTTGTTCTTTCTACAAATGGCAATAATTTCTTCGTTTTCAAGTTCTTCCTCACGAATGAACAAAGGCTCCAATTCTTCATCAATCAGAGCCTTTTTATCCTTTAACTTCTTTATTCTGTTTTTTACTGCTTTCAGTTCTTTTTTCAAATTGTGTCCTCCTTATCTGTTTACATTTGGCGGAAAGCCGAAGCCTACTGGATGATGCTGACAAAAAGATGCTATCCAATCATCTAAGGTAGTTACTCTGATTCGCCCGATATTATCTATTACCTTGCCATCGCCTATATAAATGCCTACATG
Organism: Peptoniphilus sp. HMSC062D09; assembly: GCF_001811425.1. Classification (NCBI taxonomy): domain Bacteria; kingdom Bacillati; phylum Bacillota; class Tissierellia; order Tissierellales; family Peptoniphilaceae; genus Peptoniphilus; species Peptoniphilus sp. HMSC062D09. The sequence goes on from NZ_KV804683.1 coordinate 1,012, forward strand.
ACCATAGGTGAGTCCTGCTGTACTTCCGCTGCTACTACTTTCAACCGCAACAAGCATTCCCACCTTGAGTTTTGATTTGTCTGATGTAAAGGTATAGTTTCGATACATATCACAGGCATTTCCGCCAATATATCCAAGTCCTGCATTTTGATAGACCTGCGACACCCACATAGCACACCAGCCTGCACCCGGAGATGGCGTAATGTATGCAGCATTTACAATCTTCTTTTGAACTTCCGTAGAAGCCTCATACTCTTTCCCGCCTCCGATACCTCCATTGGAAGCAATAAGGTCGCTATTACCAAAGGCTTCTCCCATATTGCCTTGAGCAAGGAATAGGGCTTCATAGTGTTTCAGATTGTCAGGATAGTTTGCAAAAACCTTTCTGATAATGCTATCCATCTCTTTTTTATGAAGTGTTACAATCAGTTTCTTGTACTCGTAAGGTTCTTCATGGCTTTCGGTATATTCATTTCCATCTTCATCGGTATAAGTTTCTGTAACTGTCCTATATCTGATTTCCACTTCTTCCTTATACTCAAGGTCATACATGGACTTAAAAAGCTCATTTAATACGGAACTTACTTCTGATACATTCTTTACTTCTCCACACCTTGATGTAATGTAGGATAAAAGCTCGTGGACATTATGACCGATGTACTCTGTGTTATTTAGGATGTACTCGTCATATCCGGGATAATTTTCTTCTACATTGTCAACCTCACTTTGAAGCTCCTTTTCCATCTTCGAAAAATTCTCATTGATTTCACTTAGGACATTTGGCTTTGACAAATAGCTTGTTGTAAGAACAGAACTTGTGGAGTTCATAAAGCCCGTCATTCCCGTTCCTGCAAAGTTGATAAAGAAAGTTCCCAAAATAATAAGACCTATGAAAATAATCATAAGTCCCTTTGCTTTTCTTACTATAAATCTTTTTGAGCCTTTCAACGAGCCAATGAGGTTTTCTTTAATCCGATCTCTGAGTCTTGACTTATTCTCACGACGAATGGCTGCCTTTACCTGATTTTTCTTTTGAAATCTTTTATAGGCATTTGCTCTTTTATATTCATTCATCTTTTTCAGGTTCTCTTTGGCATCACGAAATTCAAGTTTCGATTTTCGCTTCCTGATTTTATAGTCCTTATTTGTAAGATCGTATCCTTTCTTCGCCTTTTTCTTATCAGAATATTTCTTTATGCCATGAATGAGTTTCGAGCTTGCGTCCGCTGTCTTTTCTCCTGCTTCCACCCCTTTGTTTTCATCGCTTCCATGGGATAAGTAATCTCTTACGGTTTCACTTCCTTTAGCAAGTCTTGAAAGGGCAGATACTTTTACCATATCTTTCTTTAGCTTTTTCTTCTGCTCTTTAGAAAGTCTGCTATGAACTTTTTCGCTGACAGCATCTGTTCCCGCCTTTTTACCTTCAGTCTTATTTTCCTTTGATACATCTTCTTTTTTTCTTGTATAAAGGCTTTCGGTGTAGTTTTTCCTCTTATACTTTCTCTTTTTAGCCTCATAACTTTTAGAGGAACTTCCAATAAACTCATCTTTTTTATGGAGATTATCATCCACATCATAAGTTGACTCAAAATAGTCGCTGTCCCTAAAGTCATTGTCATATCTATCTATGATTCCGTCATTGTCGAGGTCTTTTCCTAAAGGATCATAGATTATTCCATTTTTAACCTCCGTAATATAATCCGATCTTCCTGTTTCAGTGACAAAAGCTACGCTATCCTTATCAGAAGCTCTATACCTTGCATTTCTTTTGGAAGTTTTTCCGTTTTGTTCAGTTTCTATGCTTCTCTTACTGACCTTTTCATGCACCTTATCTTGAAATCGGTCTTTATCATGGACAATTTTTCCTCTGTAATCATCGTTATGCTTTAACTTACTTTCTTCAGGCTCTATACTGCCATTACTTTGCAATGTTTCCTTTTCTATCCTTGCTCTTTGCCTTTCCTTAAAGTCCTTTTTCAGTTTCTTTCCCATAAGCCTACCTCACTTCTTCAGGCTTGGTTGTCATCTTCTGATAAAGGATTGTGTCTTTCGGGAACTTATCAAGGAAAGGAACAATGGTATTTCCAAAGAACAAAAGTCCTTCTCCTGCATTGGAATTGGTTACATATTTTAGCTGTGGCTGTGAGATTTTAAGTTTCCTTGCTAAAATTTCTCTATCGCCGGAAGCCTGATTGAGCATTAAAACAAAGTCCGTATTATCAAAGATATTTTCAATTTCTTTACTCATCAGTAGGTCTTTGACATTCTGTGTAATGCCTGTCGGGATTCCCCCCCACTTACGAAATCTTTTCCAAATCTCTACGGAATAGGAAGCTGTCTGCTCGTCTTTTAAAAGCAAGTGAAACTCGTCGATATAGTACCTTGTAGCCTTATTTCCTCTGTTTTGCGATACCTTATTCCATACCTGATCCTGAATAACAAGCATTCCGATTTTTTTAAGCTGACTTCCAAGTTCCTTAATATCAAAACAAAGAAGCTGCTTATTTAAGTCTACATTGGACTGATGGTTAAATACATTAAGAGAGCCTGTTACATAAATCTCCATTTCCGTTGCCAGCTTTTTACCGACTTTTTCTTCCTGATTTTTTAACATATCATATAGGTTTTGAAGAATGGGCATATTACAAGGCTCTGGATTTTCGAAATACTTTTCATAAATCTTAGGAAGGCATCTGTCTATAACCGACTTTTCTTCTGCTGTAAGACCACTACCGCCAACTACTAATTCAAGCATCGACATAATGAAGTTTGCTTTGTCCTTTAGTGGTGCGTCCCCATCGCCATAGTTCATATTGATGTCAAGGGGATTTAGATAGTCTTTTGACTTACTACTGACCTTTATGACTTCTCCTTTAAACTGACGAACAAGGTTTCCGTACTCGCCTTCCGGATCGCAGATAATCACATCATCATCGGTTGTAAGAATGGCATTTGCCATTTCTCTTTTTGCACTAAAGGACTTACCACTTCCCGGAGTTCCGAGAATTAGACCGTTTGGATTTTTCAGTTTCTTTCTATCTGCCATAATCAGGTTATGGCTTAGGGCATTTAGTCCGTAATACAAACTGTTCGCCGAATTTATGAAAAGCTCCTCTGTGGTAAAAGGCATAAATACTGCCGTAGATGATGAGGTTAGTCCTCTGTCAATTTCAATCTTATTTACCCCAAGTGGAAGTACACTGATTAAGCCCTGCTCCTGTGAGTGATCAAGCCTTTTTAACTTGCAATTATGCTTATTGGCAATAGAGCTGATTTGAGAAATGGTATTGTCCAGCTTTTGAATTGTCCTTGCAAAGTTCATAAAGATAATGGTTACAACAAACATTCTTTCATCTCTTGTCTGGAGGTCTTTTAAGAGGCTTTTTACATCTTCTCCATAGGTGATTAAATCACTTGGAAGAATGTCCATATCATAACCGCTTCTTACAGCCTTTTTATTCTCCTCAATCTTCATCTTGTCAATATCGGTATTTTTTCTTTTTACCATCTTGATGGCTTCCGACTGTTCGATTGCCTTGATATGAAAAGAGATATTGATGTTATCATCTATATCCAAAAACTCAGCAAGCATACGGTCGGAAAGCTCACTTGCAAGGATTTGAAAATGACTTGCTGCTCCGATAAATTTTCCAAACTTAAAATACCTTGACGGTGTAAAGTTAAATTCATCAGGAACAATGTATGTCTTTGTGCTTTCTTTCTTCTTTAAGTCCTTATATGAAAATTCAAAGGTCTTATTCGGATTTAAAACATCATGAAGTATCTTCAGCCTTTCCTCTCCGTTAAGGCTTTCTGCTCTTACTCCCATACTTTTAAGACTCGATAATATATCTATCTCCAGTCTTTCCAGTTTTGATGTTGCCTGCTCTAAATTATCCGCTTCCACTGTAAAGGTTACATACTTTGATTTTTTCAGTCCGTTATTTCCCTTTACAATCTGACTTTTGAGCATTTCTCTAAACTCAAGGCGAATATCGTCAAACCCGTCCTTTTTATCCGGTATTTGAATAGCTGATTTCATTTCTTCATTTCTGCCAAGCTGATTGATATATGAAAACTCTATGCTGACACTTGGATCAAAGGAATTAAGAAAATTTGCAAACTGATTAAAAATCAAATCTCTGTCTTCTTCTAAGGCAAGCTGATAGTTTATATCCTCAAAGGCAATACTCTTATTAAAATGCTTTTCATCAATCTGACATATCCCGCTTTTTAAGAGTCTAAGATAGGGAATGGTATCTTCAACAGTGTATCTTTTCGGTTCTTTCCTAAAGATAAGGTCAAGTAATCCGCCCCTATCTTTTTTAGACTTTCCCTTATTTTGCTTTAAGTCCTGTTTTTGACTTCTTAACTTCTTTTGGTTTTGTTCTAACTTTAGCTGCTGAATTTTTCTTTTGTCTTTCAAGATAAACCTCCTTTCTCACTCTTTTTTGTGGCTGATAAAATTTATGAAGGTAAATATACTTAAAGTATTTCTCAAAGCTAAGTCCATCCTTTTCAAAAAGAGTGATAAAAAATATAGGGAGTGT
>NZ_KV804684.1:0-1505 GCF_001811425.1 Peptoniphilus sp. HMSC062D09
CAAGGCTCATTGAATTAGGGATTTTAGAAAAACTAATTTAGAGAGTCTTTAGGTGGCAAGAAAAACGGCTGTGAGTTAAATTCTCATAGCCGTTTCATTAATTCTTATAATTTTCTGCCTGCTCTAAAACCATATCAAAAACTTCTTCGCTCCATTGAGGAGGATATCCATTTTCGTAAAGTAAAATGACTAAACCAATTTTTAATTGGGACTTTATGTCATTTCTATTTGACCAGTCTGTGTATTGAGCTTTATCGTTCACAAGTTCTTTAATCTTTTTTGCTAAGACAATACACTTTTCATTTTCATACTCATTTAACTCTTCCTCTCAATGATATTAAAGATATGTTCATAGGCAAAATCTGTGGTCCTCTCCATGCCAAAATCATCAATGATGAGGAGTTTTTTATCATTTTTTATCCTACGATAAATATCGCCATATACAGATTTGGATCATTTACATCCACTTCCTTAATTCTAGTTTCTGCTTGATATATTTGGAAGTAGATTTTGCCATCTGTTCTGTCATATAAAACATCGTAAGGTCCTATTGTGTATCTATAAAACTTAGATACTTCGCCAATGTAGATCATTCTATTGATATCTTTTTCGATTAATTTTATGTCATCGTCAAATCTACCCGGCTCGTCCTTTGCTTTTTCCTTCATAACTTTTTCAAAATTCTTTAGACCTTCAAGACATTTCTCCTTAACTAGCTTCATTGCGTCATCCGAGCTAATATTGTCCTTGTACTCGTGCTTTTCATCAATTATGACATTTCTTAAGCTTCTTTCAATAGTCTTATCTTGAGTTATAGGCATATTAGTGTCGTAGAATTTTTTAAAGTCCTTAGCTAGACCTTCAGTCACTACAGCACTTTCGGCAAGATTTTTTTCAACAAAACTTGCTAAAACATAACTGCGATCTTTGAAAATCTTAGCATTAGAATCATCTTTGCCAATGGCAACTCTTAAATTTTTATCATCCTTTACAAGAGTAACTTTTCTTTCTTTATTATTCCAGCCAACTTCGTAGCCAAGCTTTTCAGCAATAAGCCTTAGTGGTAGCATTGCCTTGCCGCCGTCCATGATTACATCAGCTTCAGGAATTATCTCTCCATTGATGAATAATATAGTTCCATTCTTAACAGGATAAGTTTTGTCAGCGATACATATAATGGCATCTTCAGCTCCCCTATCAGTTCCAAAACTAATTTCCTTTGCACCAGTCTCATCAAGCTTCGCCATAGAAATGCTCATAGACATGGACAAAACTAGCACAAATACTAAAAGAAATGATAAAAACTTTTTCATAATAAACCTCCTTTTATCACTTTTTATTACTTTGCTTATTTATACTATATACCCACGCAAGTGTAAATAAATGGTTTATCTTAATATTTAACAAATTTATAATAAAGCATCAAAAAAGCTCTCACAGAAGTGAAAGCTTTTAATAAATCTTCTTCTATAATGTATTGTTCAAACTCTTATAATTCTTCTTCC
>NZ_KV804685.1:0-51398 GCF_001811425.1 Peptoniphilus sp. HMSC062D09
AACCACCGGCTTAGCCGGTGGTTATGATTTAAAGGGAAGATTTTTATTTTTCTTTTGCTATAATTAGATTGAGGTGTTAAATGGTTTATTTTATTATTTTACTTATTTTAATAATTCTTTTGCTTCCGCAAATTCATTACAGAAAGTCAAACAATTTAAGTCAAAATGAAGGCGTGAATTTAAAATGTGATTTAATTTTTAAAGATGAAGAGGTCAGTGACCAAAGACAAAACCGTCAAAAATTTGGAAATGTAAAAGACTTTTATGAGCTTCCAAACTGCAAGAGCCTTAAGGTTAAGTCCTATGATGATTTTATTCTTAGTGCTGCATTTTTCCCAGTGGAAAATCCCAAGGCTCTTGTGCAAATTATTCACGGAGCCTTGGAGCACAAGGAAAGGTATTTTCATCTAATTAAATTTTTAAATGAAAATAATTACAGCGTCTTTATATCTGACAACAGAGGTCACGGGGCATCTCTTTCTGACAAGTACACCTTCGGCTACATTGACGGTGTTGAAAAAGTTGTTGACGATAATGTTGCAATTACAAGGGCTCTTAAAGAGAAGTTTCCAGACAAAGAAATTTATTTAGTGGGACATTCCCTTGGCACAGTTTTTGGAAGAATTTATCTTGAAGAGGCAGATGATTTAATTGATAAGCTAGTCTTGTCTGGTCCACCAAATTATATTCCAGAAGTTTCCCTTGCAATTTTTATTGGAAATTTTATAAATTTTTATTTTGGTGAAGAGAGAACAGTTTTTATCCTAAAAAAATTATACACTGGCGATAAATTAAATTGGGACTGGTTAAGTTACAGCCAAGATAACATTGATGATGCAAAGAGAGATCCCCTAATGCCAAAAGTTTTTAAAAATCGCGGCTATCTTGCAGTCTTTGAAGGTGTAAGGGAACTCAACAATTTAAAAAACTTTAAGTGCAAGAATCCAAGTCTTCAAATTTTATTCCTTGCTGGTAAGGATGACGTGGTAATCGGCGGAGAAAGTGGCTTTGAAAGTTCAATTGATGCCCTAAAAAAAGTTGGCTACAAGAATATTCAAGCAAAGCTTTATGAAAATATGAAGCATGAAATTTTTAGAGAAGAGGACAGGGACAAGGTATTTAAAGACCTTGTGGACTTTTTTGACAACTGAATAGAAAAAATTTTTATAAGACAAAAAAAGCTGACGCAAAAAAAATCTGCATCAGCTTTTATTTATTTTCATGAAAAGTTTTAAACAAAAATTATTAATCAAAATTTAGATCTTCTGTGTCGTCGTTGTCATTCATAAAATAAACTAAGAGTTCATTGGCCTTGTCAAAGTCATCTTCAGAGACATAGATGCCCTTTTCGTAAAGAGAAAAACCAGAGATTAGCCTCATATAATCGCCTTCGTCTTTAACAAAATATGGGATGGAATTGTCCTCTAGGAAGGCACAGATTTCATCAAATAAAAGTTTATTAGTTGAAGTAACAAGTTTTACATATTCAATGTCTTTATTCATATTATCACCTGCTAAAATTATACCCTTAATTGAAGAAAAATAAATTAAAAAATTTAGCTGGGAAAAACACTTTAGGACTTTTATCTATTTAAAAAAAACAAATTTTATGATACTATTTCTATTATATAAAAAAAAAGGAGGAGCGTATGTCAAAACAAAATGAAGGATTTTCATCAATCCTTGGATTTATTATGGTTGCCATTGGCCTTGCCCTTGGAATAGGAACTCTTTGGAGATTCCCCTATGTAGTTGGCGAAAACGGTGGAGCAATTTTTATATTTTTATATATTTTAATTATTTTAGTAATAGGCATTCCTCTTATGACTTGTGAAGTCACAATTGGTTATGCAACGGGGAATGCGGCAATAGATGCCTACAAGACTTTAAAACCTGGTACTAAGTGGTATTTAGCAGGCTATCTTCATACTCTAGCAGCAGTTATTATTGTAGGTTATACTTCACTTATATATGCCTGGATAATAAAATACATTGCAGGAGCTATTAGCGGAGATTTCGTAGGACTTACAAGCGAGGGAATACAAAATTATTTTGATACTTTTAATGCCAATAAGCCAATGGTATTTTTATTTTTCTTAATTAACTTTTTGCTCAATGATGCAGTAATTATTTTAGGAGTTCAAAAGGGAATAGAAAGAGTATCAAAAATTTTAATTCCAATCTTATTTGTAATTATGATTGTAATAATTATTTTTGGACTTAGACTTCCTGGTGCCAAGGAGGGACTTGCATTTTTATTTAAACCAGACCCTTCTAAATTCTCCATGAATTCAATAATAACTTGTCTAGGTCAAGCCTTCTTTGCCCTTGGACTAGCTATGCTTGGCTCCATGGTTTTTGGTTCCTACATCAAGGAAAAAGATGAAAACATCTTTAAGGATTCATCAGTAATTTGCCTTGCCCTTGTCTTTGCAGGAATTTTATCTGGACTTATGATTCTTCCAATTGTATTTGCAACAGGGCTTACACCAGGAGAAGGCGTTGGACTTACATTCTTGACTCTTCCACTTGCCTTTAATGTTGTGCCTTTTGGCAGAATCCTTTCAGTTTTATTTTACTTTGGATTTTACATTGCAGCCTTTACATCATCAGTTGGAGTATTAGAAGCAATAGTAGGACAATTTATGGAAAGATTTAAACTTGAAAGAATAAAAGCTCTTATGCTTGCAAGCATAATAATAATTGCAATTGCAGCTTTATCTATTTTCTATGATCCAGCCTTTGCCTTTATTGACAATGTAGAAAGTAATTACATCTTAGTAATAGGATGTCTATTAATTGCACTTTTCTCTGCCAGAGCTTGGAAGATGGAAAATTTGCTAGAAGCAGCAAACATTAAAAGTCCTTTTGTAAGAACATGGATGAATGTAAGTATAAAATATATTTCACCAATCGTAATTGTGATAATATTCTTTAGTCAATTTATAAAATAGTTTGTAGAAAATAAAAATCGCCTGGTTTTAAAAGCCAAGCGATTTTTTTAATATGTAATTAAAAATAGGCAAGAAAAAAGACCCATCTGGGTCTCTTTTTCTTTCATTACATGTTCTTTGAATAGAATTCAACGATTAATTGGTCTTCAATTTCTATTGGAACATCTTCTCTATTTGGTAGAGAAACTAAAGTTGCCTTAAAGTCTTCGTCCTTAGAAATGTAAGGATAGTTTACAACAATATTAGTGTTGTAATTTTCTTTAAATAGATCAACTTTTCTTCCTTTAGCAGATAATGCAATTACATCGCCAGCTTCACATCTGTAAGAAGGAATATTAACTTTCTTTCCATTTACAGTTAAGTGACCATGAGTAACCATTTGTCTTGCTTGTCTAATTGAAGATGCATAGCCCATTCTGTAACATAAACTGTCAAGTCTTCTTTCAAGGAATGTTACAAGGTTAGGACCAGTTTGACCTGGTGTCCTTTGAGCTTCTTTGAATAGATTAACAAATTGTCTTTCAAGTACACCGTAGTATGCTCTTAATCTTTGTTTTTCTAAAAGTTGCTTACCATATTCAGTAAGTTTTTTATCGCTTCTTGCAGTACCTCTTGTAGCTCTTTTCATAGCCTTTGGGTGACCGCATACATTTAGTCCAAGTCTTCTTGATTGCTTGAACTTTGGATCCATCATTTTTGCCATTTTTATCAAACTCCTATAAATTTTCGCCGCGATAATTTATAAGCCGATAGCATTATACTAGAAATAGCAAGCTTTGTAAAGGAAAAAATTTAAAAGGAGAAATTTTTACAGTCCAACAGTTATAATTTGTTTAGGAAGTATTTATTTGATGAATTTTTTTTAATAAATTATGTTATACTAAAAACATTAAAATTATCTTTTAATTAATAATTAGGAGGATTTATGAGAAAAATTGGATTTGTGGATACAATTCTTCGTGATGCTCACCAATCACTTATGGCAACACGAATGACTTATAAAGATATGGAACCTGCACTTGATAAGCTTGACAAAGTTGGATACAGGGCTCTCGAGTGTTGGGGCGGTGCAACTTTTGACTCATGTATTAGATTCTTAAATGAAGATCCATGGGAAAGGATTAGAAATATTAAGTCTCACCTTAAAAACACAAAGACTCAAATGCTTTTGAGAGGTCAAAACCTTTTGGGCTACAAAAATTATCCAGACGATGTGGTAGAAAAGTTCGTCGAATTATCTGTTAAAAACGGAGTTGACATAATTAGAATTTTTGATGCCCTAAATGATTTAAGAAACATTGAAACTTCACTTAGAGCTGCAAAAAAAGCTGGAGCAGAAGCACAAGTTGCAATTTGCTACACAACTTCAGAAGTTCACACAATCGAATACTTTACTGATCTTGCAAAAAAAGTTCAGGATATGGGCGCAGATTCAATTGCTATAAAGGACATGGCAGGAATTCTTACTCCACCTGTTTCAAGAGATTTAGTTAGGTCTCTTAGAAAGGCTGTAGACATTCCAATAGAACTTCACACTCACGAAACCACTGGCTGCGGTTCAATGACTTACCTCAAGGGAGTTGAGGAAGGCGCAGATATTTTAGACACTGCTCTTTCACCATTTTCTGGTGGAACAAGTCAACCTCCAACTGAAACTCTTGCCATAATCTTAAAGGAAGCTGGTTATAAAGTTGATTTGAATCTTGATATTTTAAATGAACTTGCACCTTACTTCCAAGAAGTTAAAAATAAATATTTAAACGACGGAACTTTGAGAGTAAAAATGCTTACTGTTGACCCTAAGGGACTTATATATCAAGTGCCTGGCGGCATGCTTTCAAACTTAAACTCACAACTTTCTGCTGCAAAGCAAGAGCATCTCTTTGATAAGGTTCTTGCAGAAGTGCCAAATGTTAGAAGAGACATGGGATTCCCACCACTAGTTACTCCAATGAGTCAAATGGTTGGTACTCAAGCCTCCTTTAATGTAATGACAGGCGCAAGATACAAGATGGTTCCAAATGAAATTAAGGATTACCTAAAGGGACTTTATGGAAAGACTCCTGTTGAAGTTGACGATGCTTTTAGAAAATCAATTATAGGCGATGCTGAAGTGATTAAAGATAGACCTGCAAATCACCTTGAGCCAGCCCTTGATAAATACAGAGCTGAAGTGGGAGACCTTGCAAGGACTGAAGAAGATGTGCTAACTTACGCACTATTCCCACAAGTTGCAAAGGACTTCTTAGTTAAAAAATATAACAAATAAATTTTTATACTATTGAAGATTATATGTCTTCAATAGTATTTTTTTGCAAATAAAAAATTTTTGTTGTATATTATTTTTTGTAACAAAAGATAAATGGAAAGGATGATAAAATGGAATACAAAGATTTTCGAGTTAATGATTATATAGAAAAATACGCAGAATTAATTTTAAAAGTTGGACTAAAAATAAAAGAGGGCGACAGACTTGTCATAAGATGCCCCATAGAAGCAAGGGACTTTGCCCTTACATCAACAAAAAAAGCCTATGAACTTGGAGCCTCTGAAGTAGTTGTAGATTATAGGGACCAAGAAATTTCAAGACTTAAATACGAAAATGAAAGCCTGGAAATTTTAACCGATGTGCCTAAGCACAAGGTGGACAAGGAAAATTACTACATGGAAAAGAAGGCTAAGTATCTTTCTGTAACAGGGTCTGATCCAGATGCCTTTAAGGGCGTAGATTCTGAAAAACTTTTTAAGGCAAATCTTGCAACATCAAAGGCACTAAAGGATTTCTCTGCAAAGATGATGGCAAATTATGTGTCATGGATAGTTGTGGGAGCCAGTATTCCTTCCTGGGCTACAAAAGTTTTTCCTGACTTAAGTGAAGATGAAGCTGTGAGAAAATTGTGGTACGAAATCTTTTCTTCAGTTAGACTTTTTGAAGATGACCCAGAAAAGGCACTTGAAGACCATGTAAACAACTTAAATAGATATAGCAAATTCTTAAACGAAAATAAATTTGAAAAGCTTCACTACAAGTCCGAAAAGGGAACTGACTTAAAAGTTTGCCTTCCAAAGGGATACATCTTTGCAGGAGCAGGCGATGTAAATAGTGACGGCGAAGAATTTATTGCCAATATGCCAAGCGAAGAAGTTTTTTCTGCCCCAAGACTAGATGGAGTAAATGGAAAAGTTTATTCAACTATGCCCCTAAATTACAACGGCAATTTAATTGAAGACTTCTATTTAGTTTTTAAAGATGGGGAAGTAATTGACTACGATGCAAAAAGTGGAAAAGAATATTTAAAAAATATTATTGAAACTGATGAAGGCTCAAAGAGACTTGGAGAAGTTGCCCTTGTGTCCCACAACACGCCAATTTCCATGAGGAAAGTTTTATTTTACAACACACTTTACGATGAAAATGCATCTTGCCACTTTGCCCTTGGCAAATCCTATCCATCCTGCATAGAAGGTGGAGAAAAACTTACAATAGAAGAATTAAAAGAAAGAGGCATGAACGATTCCTTAACTCATGTTGACTTTATGGTTGGCGATGCAAGGACAGAAATAATTGGCATAAAAGAAAATGGGGAAGAAGTCCAAATTTTTAAAGATGGAAACTTTGTAATTTAATAAATTTTTTAAAGTCAGACTTAGGTCTGGCTTTTTATTTTGCAAACGATTGATTAAAGGGATTAAAATTCTTATAATATAATTAAGAATAATATTATGAGATTTTTAAAATAGATGAGGAGGAATTATGTACTCTTGTACAAAAACTTGCACCTTGACTGGACTTAATGGCTATCCAGTAGATGTTGAAGTTGACCTTTCAAATGGAATGCCAAAAATTATACTGGTTGGACTTGCAGACACAGCAGTTAAAGAATCAACGGAGAGAGTAAAATCGGCTATAAAAAATTCTGGCTTTGACTTTCCAAAAAAGAGAATTACCATAAATTTAGCTCCTGCCAATTTAAGAAAGGATGGCACCCAACTTGACCTAGCCATAGCAGTGAGCCTTTTGAGCTGCGATGAAAGTTTGGAGCTTGACTACAGTCCCTATACATATATGGGCGAGCTTGCCCTAGACGGCAAGGTAAATAAAATTCAAGGCGCTCTTCCCATGGTAATATCCATGCGTGAAAAGGGCTACAGAAAGTTTATTGTGCCCTACGAAAACCGAAAGGAATGTGCCATAGTTAGCGATGTGGAAATTTATCCCGTAAAAACTTTAGAAGAAGTGATTTCTTTTATAAGAGGCGAAATTCAAATCGAAAGATGTATGGGATCTTTCACCAGGGAAAAGGTTTCTTATGATGTAGACTTCTCTGACATTAAGGGACAGGAAAATTTAAAGAGGGCTCTTGAAATTTCTGCCTGCGCCAAGTCAAATATTTTAATTTTAGGCTCACCTGGTTCTGGAAAGACCATGGCGGCAAAGAGATTTCCAACAATCCTACCAGAGCTTGACTTTGAAGAAGCAATTGAAGTGACAAAAATTTATTCCATTTCAGGACTCTTAGACGACAATGCTCTAATAACAAAGCCACCCTTTAGGGCACCCCATCACACAGCATCAGCTGTTTCACTAATTGGCGGAGGGCAAATACCAAAGCCAGGAGAAATTTCTCTTGCCAATAAGGGAGTATTATTTTTAGACGAGCTGCCAGAATTTTCAAAATCAGTCTTAGAAGTTTTGCGTCAACCCATGGAATCCAAGGATATAATAATTTCTCGTGCCAATGCAAGTGTAAGGTATCCTGCAGACTTCCAACTTATAGTTGCCCTTAATCCCTGCCCATGTGGCTATCACAATTCGAAGACTCACGAATGTAACTGCTCTCCTTATGAAATTCAAAGATATCTTTCAAGAATTTCTCATCCCCTTTTAGATAGAATCGACATTCACTTGGAAGTGCCTGAAGTTAACTACAAGGAAATTTCTTCTGAAAGGTCTGGGGAAAGCTCTGAAGTCATAAGGGAAAGGGTAAAAGCCATTAGGGAAGTTCAAAAGGATAGATTTAAGGATGAAATTTTTAAATACAATTCAGAAATTCCTGAGAAAAAATTAAAAAAATATTGTGCTCTTGATTCGAATTCTGAAAAAATATTGGAGCTTGCCTTTAGAAAATATGGCATGAGCGCAAGAACTTACAATAAAATTTTAAAAATCGCAAGGACTATTGCAGATATGGATGGCTGCGAAAATATTAAAGAAGATCATGTATTGGAAAGTATTCAATACAGGACTATGGACAAAAAGTTTTGGGGTAATTAAATGAAGGAAAGAGACTTACTAATTTTTTTAAATGGAATAAATTTTTCCAGTGAAAACTCCCTTAAAATTTTAAATTATCTTTTGGACAAAAATATTCCCCTTGAAGACTTTTCTCAGGTCGATTATTTGGAAGAAAATATCTTGTCAAAGAGAAGTTACGACAGGTTGATGGAAAAGGCAGGAGATTTTCAACTTATAATTGAAAAGATCAATGAAAAAATCACTTCAATTGGAGTTAAAATCCTTACGATTTTAGATGATGACTACCCAGAGTCCCTTAGATACATTGAGGACCCGCCTTCTCTCTTGTATGTCAAAGGCGACTTAAATATTTACAATCCCATTGCCTTTGTTGGGGCCAGGAGTCACTCTTCCTATGGCAATATGGCTGTAAATAAAATAATTGACGCCATAAGTTCCTTTGACTTTACTATTGTCAGTGGCATGGCCTATGGAATTGATTCTCTTTCCCACAAGAGGGCTCTTTTTAATAATTTAAACACAATTGCAGTTTTGGGAACGGGCATTGATGTAATTTATCCTAAGTCAAACAAGGCACTCTATGAAGAAATTTCAAATAAGGGCGCCATCATAAGTGAGTTTCCCCTTGGGACTGGTGCAAATAAGTTTACTTTTCCCATGAGAAATAGAATTATTTCTGGGCTTTCGAAGGTCGTTGTAGTAGTTGAAGCTAAAGACAAAAGCGGAAGTTTAATTACAGCAAGACTTGCTGCCGAACAGGGCAAGGAAGTTTTTGCAGTGCCTGGCAACATCACTTCAATTTATTCTGTGGGGACTAACAAATTAATTAGGGACGGAGCAATTCCTCTTGTTGAAGTAAAGGATATTTTTGATTATTATCCTGAGCTTTCTAAAAACAAAGTTTCTGAAGAGAAAATTCAAATGAATGGAGAGGAACTTTTGGTCTACAATTTGATAGAAAAGGGAATAAATAACACCAATGATATTTGCAATAATTTAAATAATGAGGTATTTTATATAAATAAGATACTGACGAAGTTGGAACTTAAGGGAATTATTGAAAGAATTTCTATGAATGAATTTCAAATTTTAAAATAGATTTTAGGAAGAAGGAGATGGTATTTTGGCAAAAAATCTTGTGATTGTGGAGTCGCCAACTAAGGCTAAGACAATAAAAAAGATGCTTGGCACTAATTACAATGTAATTGCTTCTGTTGGTCATGTTAGGGACCTACCAAAATCAAAACTTGGCATTGATATAGAAAAAGATTTTGAACCCCAGTATATGAATATATATGGCAAGGGACCTCTTATAAACGAGATTAAGGCTGAGGCTAAAAAAGCTGACAAAATTATTCTTGCAACCGACCCCGATAGGGAGGGAGAGGCAATTTCTTGGCACCTTTCATATATTTTGGGCATGGATCCAGAGGATAAAAACAGAGTTACTTTTAACGAAATTACAAAAGATACAGTTAAGAGAGAAATTAAAAATCCAAGGACAATTGATATGGACCTTGTAGATGCACAACAAGCCAGGCGTGAGCTAGATAGGCTTGCTGGCTACAAAATTTCTCCACTTTTATGGAAAAAAGTTAAGTCTGGTCTTTCTGCTGGTCGTGTTCAATCTGCTGTCTTAAAATTAATTTGCGACAGAGAAGAAGAGATAAATAATTTTATCCCTGAAGAGTATTGGACTATCCAAGCAGATCTCCGTGCAGGAAGGCGAAAACTTTTAGCCGATTATTATGGCGTAAAGGAAAAGGGCAAGGCAAAAAAAGTTGAACTAAAGTCAGAGGCAGACGCTGATGAGGTTTTAAATAATATTGACAGAGATAAATTTCTTGTTGATTCTGTTAAAAAAGGCAAGAGAGCTAGAAAGTCTCCTTTACCTTTTACAACTTCAACTATGCAACAAGAAGCTTCAAGGAGAATAAATTTTTCAACAAAGAAGACTATGATGGTTGCTCAAAGTCTTTACGAAGGCATAAAACTTCCAAAGGTAGGCTCTGTGGGTCTTATCACCTATATGAGAACTGACTCTACAAGAATTTCTGCTGAAGCGCAAAATGCCTGCCTCAATTTTATAGAAAAAAGTTACGGCAAAAATTTTATAGGAAAGAAAAAAGCAGCCAGCAAAAAGAAAAATGAAGGCGTGCAAGATGCTCACGAATCCATTAGACCAACAGATGTTACAAGAACTCCACATTCAATAAAGGATTCACTTTCAAGAGATGAGTTCAAGCTCTACTCACTTATATGGAATAGATTTGTGGCATCTCTTATGGCAGATGCAATTTATGACACAATTTCTGCTGACATAATATCTAAGACTGAACTTTTTAGAGTTTCAGGCTCCATGCTAGCCTTTGATGGATTTTTAAGAGTTTATGATTATTCAAATGAAAAAAATACTGAACTTCCACCTCTTAAAGAGGGACAAATTTTAAAATTAAAGGAAATAAATAAGGAACAACACTTTACAAATCCACCTCCAAGATACAACGAAGCTTCACTTATTAAAGAGCTTGAAGCCTTGGGCGTTGGAAGGCCTTCCACTTATGCACCAACTATTTCAACTCTTCAAAGCAGGTACTATGTAGTTCTTGAAGAGAAAAAATTTGTTCCAACTGAACTGGGACAAACTGTAAATGAAATTTTAGTGGAAAATTTTGACAACTTAGTTGACAAAAAATTTACTGCCCAAATGGAATTTGAATTAGATGAAATTGCTGCAGGCAAAAAACCATGGAAGGAACTTGTGAGAGCTTTTTATGGAGACCTCAAGAAAGATTTGGACAAGGCCTATGAAAATATAGAAAAGGTTCAAATAGAAGATCCAGTTACTGATGTCATCTGCGACAAGTGTGGCAGAAACATGGTTATAAAAATGGGAAGATATGGAAAGTTTTTAGCTTGTCCAGGTTTTCCAGAATGTAGAAATACAAAGCCTCTTGTAGAAAAAATTGGCGTAAAATGTCCAAAGTGTGGCAAGGGAGAAATTGTCGTCAAGAGAAGTAAAAAGGGCAGAATTTTTTACGGCTGCGACTCCTATCCTAAGTGCGAATTTGTTTCTTGGAACAAGCCAATTAATGAAAAATGCCCAAAGTGCGAAAGCATTTTGACAGAAATGAAGTCAAAAGGCAAAAAAATTATAAAGTGTAGCAACGACAAATGCGATTACAGGAGAGAGGAAAGTGAATAAATTTTCTTTTGAAATGAGAGATATTTTCGGCGAAAATTATTGCCGAAAGAATTTTATAGCTCCTGCTAGAGAAGAAGACGACAGCGTGGTCTTCTACTCTTTACATATTGATGAGATTTTAAAATATAATCTCGAGGATAGATTAGAGAAAAAAGTAATCTTAGAAAAAGCTTCTAAAGAAAAAATTTTAGAAGAATTAGATAAAATTTATAAGGATGAGGAAAATGATTTTCTCTTAGATGACATAGACACAAATTATGGGGAATTATTAATTAGTGAAAAGGGCGAAAGGGAAGACTCACCAGCAGTTAGACTTTTAGACTACATTTTAAGGGAAAGTATCGTGAAAAATGCCAGCGACATCCACATAGAGCCTGGCTTTCAAAAGGTTATTGTGAGAATAAGAATTGACGGAGCTCTAAATAAATTAATTGAGCTTCCAAAAAATATTTATCCTCAACTTGTGACCAGAATAAAAATTTTATCTGAACTGGATATTTCTGAAAAGAGACTTCCTCAAGATGGAAGATTTAGCTTTGATTTTAATGGCGACAAAATTGACATAAGAGTTGCTACTACGCCCACTGGAACTGGCGAAAAAATTGTCCTTAGAATTTTAGACATTCAAAGAATTTCCTACACTCCAGAGGGCATAGGTCTTGTGGGTGAAAATTATGAAAAAGTCATGAGTTTAATTAGCCAACCATCTGGCTTAATTCTTATTTGTGGACCAACTTCTTCAGGCAAGACTTCAACTCTTTATACACTTTTAAGAAAAATTCAAAGTGACGACATAAATATTATGACCATTGAAGATCCAATTGAATATAAAATTGACGGCATTAATCAAATTGAAGTAAATCCCAACACTGGTCTTTCCTTTGAAAAGGGATTAAAGGCAATTTTGAGAATGGACCCAGATAAGATTATGATTGGTGAAATTAGAAATGAAGACACAGCCCACATTGCCATTTCATCTTCTATTACTGGGCACTTAGTTTTATCAACTCTACATACAGAATCTTCACCTGCATCAATAGGAAGACTAATTGACATGGGAATCGAACCCTATTTAATTTCTGCTGGCTTGATTGGAGTAATTTCTCAAAGGCTTATAAGAAAATTATGTCCTCATTGTAGGGAAAAAATTAAAAACACAAACCCACTAATAGATAGGGAGTTTATTTATAGAGCCAAAGGCTGTGACAAGTGCAATGGGGGTTACAGTGGAAGAATTGCAGTATTTGAAATTATGATTGTAAATAGCGAAATACGCGACATGATTACGAGAAGAGAGAGCGTAAAAAACATAAAGAACTTTGCCATTGAAAGAGGAATGAAGACTTTATCTAATGAAATTTTAAACTTAATAGAAAAGGGCGAGACCACTTTTGAGGAGTACTATAAGAATATTCATACCGTTGGTGAATTATGATTTACAAGTATAAGGCCTTTAAGGGCAGCGAAAAAGTAAAGGGCAAGCTTGAAGCCACAAGCATTAAAGATGCCAAGGAAAAATTAAAGAGAGAGGGACTAAGACCAATAAAGATTGAAGAAAATATTGAGTCCTCTAATTCCTTTGATTTTAATAGAAAATTTAAAAATGAAGATTTGTATATTTTGTTTAGAGAACTCAGCCTACTTATAAATTCTGGCATAAATATAGAAAGTGCCTTTGAAATTTTAAGTACGGAATTTCCTAAGGACAAGGGCAAAATATTAAGCCAGGTGAGAGATAATCTCAGGAGCGGGATTTCTCTGTCCGAATCCATGAAAAAGACTCGTGCCTTTCCAAACCTTGTTATAAATATGGTCTTTGTTGGAGAAAACACATCTAGCCTTGGCAAAATTTTTAACTCCCTGTCAAACTATTACATAAAAAAGAGGGAGACAAACTCAAAAATCATTGAGGCCCTAGCTTATCCAATAATTCTCCTCATCACTTCAATTTTTGTAATTAATTTTTTAATTATAAATGTAATTCCAAGTTTTAGTGAAATTTTTGCTTCCAATGACAATTTGCTGCCATTGCCAACAAGAATCTTGATAAATTTTTCTAACTTTATCTATAAAAATTATATTTTCATAATTTTAGCAATACTTCTTGTGATAGCCATTATTTCTATTTACCACAGAAAAAATCCAAGGACTTTTCACAAGATACTCTTGAAATCAAAGTATTACAAGATGACTAAAAGTTTGAAATTTACTTTTAACATGGACCTACTCCTTGGGGCAGGCCTCACAGTTGATAAGAGTCTGGAAATAATTTCAAGTATGGAAGACAATGTGGTTTTAAAGAGTAAATTTTTAGAAGTTTTAAGGGATATTAAGTCGGGAGACTCCTTTTATATAAGCATAAATAAAATAAATGTATTTCCAAAAATTTTAGTTTCCATGATTCGCGTTGGCGAAGAATCGTCAAACCTAAAGGAAGTCTTTTCAATAATGTCTTCTTTTTATGACGAGGAATTAAATAACTACAACAAGAGATTTTTGGGAGTCTTGGGCCCGATTTTAATAATAATTATGGCTTTAATAATTGGCTTTATAGTGCTTTCAATTGCACTTCCAGTTTTCGATATGGTAAATCAATTTTAGGAGGTTTTTATGAAATTAAAAAAGAGACAAAGGGGCTTTACCCTTATTGAATTAGTTATTGTAATTGCCATTATTGCAATTTTAATTTCCATTGCAGCTATGAAGTACAGCACGACGAACCTAGCAGCTGAGGCAGCTGCCCACAATTCTAATGTTAAAGTTTTAAAGAGTGCAGGGATTTTATATTTAATTGACAATCCTGATGAAAAGGGAACAATAAGTGTAGACAAGTTGGCTCCTTATCTTGAAGGAGGAAAAATTCCTAAACCTGCAAAACACTTTAGTGGTGCAAGTGATTTTACAGTAACTTCAACTGACGACGGCGATGTGGAAGTTACACCAGGAATGTTAAAAGTTTCAGGAAAATCTTTAGTTGAAGATAATGGAAATTAAGATTTATAAAATTTTTATAGGCTTTTTGATTTTTATGCTGGGAGGATCTTTGGCATCCTTCTATGGTGTCTTCGTCAGCAGAAGAGAAAAAAATGAAAATTTTTTATGGGGGAGAAGTCACTGCGACTCCTGCCATAGGAATTTAAAGTTTTATGAATTAATACCAGTCTTTTCTTATATTTTTCTCGGAGGAAAGTGCAAAACTTGTGGAGAAAAAATAGGATCAGACAAATTTTTGGCAGAAATTTTTATTTCTATCCTCTCAGTCTTTGCTTTTTTAAAATATGACTTGTCCATCCAAAGTTTTTTAGTCATTGGAATAATTACAGTGGCAACTTTTATAGGAATAATAGATTACAAGACTGGGTTTATCTATAACCTAGACCTTTTTATAATTTTAATTTTTACAATAATTTTTAAATTATCTCAAGGAGAAAGTATTTTTAACTCACTAAAATTTTCCCTGGGCATGGGTCTGATTTTTTATATCTTATACAAATTTACAGGCATGATGGGCCTCGGAGATGTGCTCTATGCCTTTGTCATGGGAATTTTTGCAAATAATTTATTAGATGCCTTTGTTATATTTAAAGATGCCTTTGTAATTGCAGCAATTTTTTCTATAATTTTAATTTCCTTAAAGAAGAAGAATTTTAAAGATTCAATTGCCTTTGGACCCTTTATTAGCATAGCAATTATTATTTTCATATTGTACAGGTGAACTATGTTTCAAAAAAATATTACAAAATTTATAATTTCTGACGGTTTTATAAAAATTAATAAAAATGACAAAGAAGAGTTAAATATTTCCTTGCCCTATAGAATTTTTAGGGACGGGGAGATTTTAGATTATCATCATTTTTACTACAAGTGCAGTAAAATCTTGGAAAAAATTGATTTCCAAAAGAGTGATAAGATAATTTTAATATTTGACTCTTCTTCTTTTATTCACATAAATTATAAAATTCCTGAAATAGATGAAAGCGAGATAAGAGATTTTCTTGCCTTAGAGCTTGAAGACTATGGAGATTTTAATTTATCAGGCTATGAAATTTTTTACGACTTCCTGAAAGAAGATAAAATTTTAAATCTATCAATTGACCTAGTTCCTAGAAAATTAATTTCAAAATTAAGGGAAGTTTTCGAAAAATTAGAAGTTGAAAATCTTGAGATAATTCCAGAGCCAAAATCCATAAATAAGAAGGGGAAATTTATTGAAATCGCACCAACTTATTTAAAATTTATTGTTGTAAAAAATAATTTAGTAAATACTTACGAAAAAATTTACGATGACAATATTGAAAAATTAATTTTGGACAACAAATTGGAAGAAGAAAATGCAAGTAATATAATAAATCTTCGCTACGACCCAGAGGAAGATAAAATCGATGAAGACTTTTTATTTAGATTTAAAAATTATTTTATAAGTCACATAAGGGAAATGGAAAATTTTTCTAAGGGCGAAGAAGTCTATTTATTTGGAAATATTTGCGACTCCAAGGAAATTAAGGATGCCCTATCATCTTATAGCAATTTGAAATATAAAATACTTGAAGAAGACCTTCACAACAAGCTGCCAATAAAGAAGGAGAAAAAAGAAAAGAAGACTAGAAAAAAGAAAAGCCCTATTAATTTTATTCTTCCCCTTGCCATGGCTATTGTAATAATTTTTAATGTCCTTTATTATTTTAACCTCAAAAAAGAAAATGAAAGGGCTTTAGCTGATGTCAAAGAAGTAAAAACTGAAGAAGTGGAAGATATTGATGTATCCAGCGACAAATTTCAAGAGAGAAATAAAATTTTTATAGATAAAATTTCTGAAATTCAAAAGCTTGAAGATGAAAATTTAATTATAACAGACTATTATTTCGACAATGGAAAGATGACAGTTAGAGGTCTTGTCAAGGACGAAGACCATTTTAATAGAGTCTTTAAGGAAATAAATATTTTGAGCAAAAATTTTTATATGGAAAATGGATTTTATAAATTTGAAATGCAGATAAAATAATTGTAAAATTTTATGGGGTGTTAATTTTGGAAATTGGAAAATTAAAAACTGAATTATTGGAAAAATATATTTTCAACAATTTAAGTTCAAATAGAAAAGAAGTAATAATAAAAAGTGGAACAGGACTTGACAACGCAGTAATGGACTTTGGAGGCGACTTAATTGTAGCTTCAACAGACCCCATAACTGGTGCCTCAAAAAATATTGGATCTCTTGCCATAAATGTTTCAGTAAATGATGTTAGCTGCCAAGGGGCGGATCCCGTTGGAGTTTTAATGACAGTTCTAATTCCACCAAGTGCTACTCTTGAGGACTTAAAGGAAATTGTGGAAGATGCAAATAAAACTGCAAAAAAATTAAATGTGGACATAATAGGCGGTCACACAGAGATAACTGATGCTGTAAATAAAATTTTAATTTCAACGACGGTATTAGGAAGAGTTACTAGAAAAGTTATGCCAGACCCTAAGAGTATTAAGACAGGAGATGTAGTCGCTGTTTCAAAATATCTTGGCATTGAAGGCACAAGCATTATTGCTCACGATAAAGATGAAGTCAGTGAAATTTTAAGGGAAGAAGAATTAAAATTTGTCAAATCCCTAGCAGATGATATTTCAGTTTTAAGAGAAGCTAGGCTGGCGACAAAATACGGCGTAAAGCATATGCACGACATAACTGAAGGTGGACTTTACGGAGCTCTTTGGGAAACTGGAGTTGCTCTTGGTCATGGTTTGAGAGCCTATTATGACGAGATACCTCTACTTGATGAAACAAAAAAAATTGCAGAATTTTATGGTCTTGATCCCATGAGACTCATCTCAAGTGGAAGTATGCTTATGATTTTTGATAAGGATAAATTTATTGATTTTAAAGATGAGGCAGATAAAAGGGGAATAAAAATCACAAAAATTGGAGAAGTAATTGATGATGAGATTACAGAAGTAATAGTAGGGGATGAAGTAATAAGTCTATCTGAACCAGGTTCTGATGAGCTTTACAAGGTAGTTTAGCAAATATTACAATTCGATTACAATATTGACAAATTAATTAATCCTATATAAACTTTAATTAGGTGAATTAAATGAAAAGAATTATTAAATTATCAATTTTATTTGTAGCAATGCTAATCAGTCCTGTTTTTGCTGCAAATATTTTTAATGTAAGTATATCCAACAAGCCTTATAAAGTTAAGGAAGCAGGAGTTCTAGTAAATAATGAATCACTTAAGACTGAATTTTCTCCTTACATAAAAGAAGGAAGGACTTTTGTGCCAATTCGCGAAATTACAGAAAAACTAGGTGCCGATGTTAAGTGGAATGGAAAAGATAAAAGCATAAAAATCACCTTAAATGGCGATGTAATTAATATGCAAATAAATAGTCCCACAGTCACTGTGAACGACAAGGAAATTGAATTAGACAATGCTCAAGCACCACAACTTGCCCTATATAGTAGTCCAAGAAAAGAGACAAAGACTATGGTGCCACTAAGATTTATCTCTGAAACTTTTGGTTACAATGTGGATTGGAACAATGACAAGGTTAGAGCAGAAATTAGCACAACTGGTGCAAAATCAATCATGGAAGATGACAAGGACAATAATAAAAAGACAAGCGAAAATAAAAATTCTAAGAAAAACTCAAACACTAAGAAAAATACTAAAAAGAAAAAGTCTAATAGCGTAAAAAAATCTAAGGTTGATTCAAAATCAATTTTTGATGACAGCTTTTTCCAATCAAATACTGAAAGAAAAGAAACAAAAAATATAAAGAACCAAATCAATAGAGGAAACGAAGACAAAATTTTTGAAGAAGCAGATTTAGACATCAAAGAAAAGGAAAATAGAGTCATAAAAGATAAAATCGAAATTAATGACAAATTAAATATAGTTATAGATCCAGGCCACGGTGGCAAGGATTCTGGCGCAATTGGCATAGATGGTTACACTTATGAAAAAGATTTAAATTTATTAGTTGCTGAAAGTTTAATGGAAAAGTTAAGTGAAAACTCTGAAATCAATGCAATAATCACAAGAGATAGAGACGAATACATCAAATTATTAGATAGAGCCTCTGTGTCAAATGACAGCAATGCAGATTTGTTCCTATCAATTCACTTTAACAGCTCTGACAATTCTAGCGCACAGGGAATAGAAGTCCTCTATGCATCTGAAAAGAATGTTAAAATCAAAGACACAGTTCAAAAGCACTTCGCCTCTTGCCTACAAAAGGCATTAATAAGAGAAACTGGAGCAGTGGACCGTGGAATTAAAAACACACCAGCTATAATTGTTTTAAATAAAACTAAAAATGTTTCCGCCCTTGTTGAACTTGGATTTGTGTCCAATGAAAGTGATTTGGAAACTATAAAGGACCCTGATTACATTGATAAATTAGCTAGGGGCATCTATAATGGTATAGAAGACTATATGAATAGCTATGTTATTAAATGAGAAAGGGAATTATGAGAGAAGATAGACAAAACGATGAAATAAGACCAATTATAATAAAACCAAATTATTTGGAACATCCAGATGGTTCGGTCTTAATAGAATGTGGAGAGACAAAAGTTATTTGCACAGCAATGATTGAAAATAAGGTCCCAACATTTTTGAGGGGAAAGAACAAGGGCTGGCTTTCCAGTGAATACTCAATGCTACCTGGTTCCACTCCAACGAGAAAGGTAAGGGACATCTCCAAGGGAAAACTTGACGGAAGAAGCAGCGAGATTTCAAGATTAATAGGCAGGTCTCTCAGGTCTTGTATAGATTTAGATAAAATTGGCGAGAGAACAATTTGGATTGACTGCGATGTAATATCTGCCGATGGTGGAACAAGAACAGCTTCCATTACTGGTTCTTATATTGCCTTAAAAATTGCCGTAAAAAAAGCCTTAGAAAGTGGAAAATTTGAAGAAGACCCAATGAAAGCTAAGGTAGCAGCAGTTAGTGTTGGAAAAGTCGACGGCGTAAATTTAGTAGATTTAGATTTTAAAGAAGATTCCAATGCCGATGTAGACTTAAATGTTGTTATGAATGACAAATTTGACCTAATAGAAATTCAAGGCACAGGAGAGGGTGATTCCTTTTCCATTGATGAGTTAAATGAATTTTTAAGGGGCGCAAAAAGAGGAATAGAAGATATTTTTAAATATTTTGAAATTGTGGAGCAGTATATATGAGAGAGATAGTTTTATCCACTGATAATATTAATAAATTGAGAGAAATAAGAGAAATCTTAGATGATCTTGACATAAAAATTTATGGAAAGTCTGACATAGAAGGTTTGGATTTTGAAGTAATTGAAGATGGCGACACATTATATGATAATGCCCTAAAAAAAGCCTCTGCCATGGCAGAAAGAGTAGACTATGCAGTCCTAGCAGATGACACAGGTCTATTTGTAACGGCTTTAAATGGAGAGCCAGGAGTTCACTCTGCAAGATATGCCTCAGAGCATGACG
Organism: Peptoniphilus sp. HMSC062D09; assembly: GCF_001811425.1. Lineage (NCBI taxonomy): Bacteria > Bacillati > Bacillota > Tissierellia > Tissierellales > Peptoniphilaceae > Peptoniphilus > Peptoniphilus sp. HMSC062D09. The sequence continues at coordinate 19,881 of NZ_KV804685.1, forward strand.
ACAAAAAAAATAGAGAAAAATTATTAAATAATCTCAAAGACAAAGAGGACAGAAGCGCCTACTTTAAGACAGAGATAATTTTAATCGACGAAGACAAAAATATTATTCCCATTGAAGGAGTTTGCCCTGGAAAAATTTCTCTTGAAGAAAGTGGCGACAATGGATTTGGCTATGACAGCATTTTTATTCCTGATGGCTTTGACAAAACTTTTGCTGAAATGAGCCACGAAGAAAAAAACCAAATTAGCCACAGGGCAAGGGCTTTAAAAAATCTTAGAGATAAACTTTCTAATTTGTAAAAAATTATTGACAATAAATATATAATTTGTTAATATATATTTATTGTATGTGGTGGGTATGGCCTAGCTGGTTAAGGCGTCAGATTGTGGTCCTGAAGATCGTGGGTTCGATTCCCACTATCCACCCCACAATATTAGAAGTGTCCTAGACACTTCTTTTTTTGCTAGAGTGGCGGAATTGGCAGACGCACCAGACTCAAAATCTGGCGGTCGCAAGATCGTGTGGGTTCAAGTCCCACCTTTAGCACCAAAATGTGTATCACTTTTAATCAATTCTATTTGCGATTAAGTGATACACTTTTTTTATTTTAAAACTATTATAGAAAAATCCTTATATTTTCATTTTACATTAATCTATTTTTGTCAAATATTTTAAAACTTTACAATATCTTAAAGTTTTTTTCGATTATTGATAAAAAATTATGGGTACAAAACTTGTAGCAAAGGAGGTCAAAGTGAAAAATCTTAAAAAATGTTTTTACATGCTTCCATTTTTTATGCTTATGACAAATTCTGTCTATGCAGCAAGTGGAAGTGATTTTATAGAAAAATTTTTTTCCAATGATTATATTTTCACAATTTTACTTATTGTAGCAATAGTTGGTGCTGTGTTTGAGATTTTAACTCCAGGCTTTGGACTTGGCGGAATTATTTCAATAGGAGCCTTTGTACTATTCTTTTGGGGAAATATTGCAAGGGGAAACACTAACTGGTTTGAAATTTTGCTGTTTGTCTTGGGACTCTTATTACTAGGTTTTGAAATATTGATACCAGGTTTTGGAGTGGCAGGCATTAGTGGAATACTTGCAATATCAGTTGCCATAGTTTTGTCAATGGAGGATATTTACTTTGCTATTTTCTCTTTGGCAATTGCCCTGGTAATTGCTATAGTTTTGGGTATTGCCCTTGTTAAGAGGGGAATTAACTCAGAGCTTATAAATAGGCTTAGACTTTTCACTGAAAGCTCAAGTGAAAAGGGCTATGTGGGAGTGAAAAGTGAAGAAGTAAAGCTTGGCGATGTACTTATAACAAAGACAGCTTTAAGACCAACTGGCTATGCAATTTTTCATGAGGAAAAAATTGAAGTTATTTCAGATGTTGGTTTCATAGGAAAAGATGAAGAAGTTAGAGTAGTTAGAATTTCCGGCGCAAGAGTTTTCGTCGAAAAAAATATTTAGGAGGATTTATGAATTTTTATCCCTTTGGAAGCATTATAGTTATTGTCTTAATTTTAATATTTATATCCATATTTTTGTCCTTTGTTCCTATTGGACTATGGGTGACAGCATTTTTCTCTGGTGTAAGAATAAAAATTTCAGAACTTATTGGTATGAAACTTAGAAGAGTTAAACCTTCAAGAATAGTTAGACCTGCTATTAAGGCAACTAAGGCTGGTTTAAATCTTGAAATTGCAAGTCTTGAAGCCCATTATCTTGCAGGTGGTAATGTAAATACTCTTGTAGATGCACTTATTGCAGCTCAAAGAGCAAATATTCCTCTACAATTTGAAAGAGCAGCTGCCATTGATCTTGCTGGTAGAGATGTACTTGAAGCTGTTCAAGTTTCAGTTAATCCAAAAGTTATTGAAACTCCAAATATTTCTGCAGTTGCCCAAGATGGTATTGAAGTCATTGTAAAAGCAAAGGTAACTGTTAGAGCAAATATTGAAAGACTTGTCGGTGGTGCAGGTGAACAAACTATTATAGCTAGAGTTGGAGAAGGTATTGTAACAACTGTTGGCTCATCTCAAAGCTATAAGGCTGTCTTGGAAAACCCAGATTCAATTTCAAGAGTTGTTCTCGACAAGGGTCTTGACTCTGGTACTGCCTATGAAATTTTATCAATTGACATTGCCGATGTCGACGTTGCAAGAAATATCGGTGCAAGACTTCAAACTGATCAAGCTGAAGCTGACAAGAGAATTTCTGAGGCTAAGGCAAGTGAAAGGCGAGCTATGGCTCTTGCTCGTGAACAAGAAATGAAGGCTGAAGTTGAAGCCATGAGGGCAAAAGTTGTTGAAGCTGAATCACAAGTTCCTATTGCCATGGCTGAAGCTTTAAAGAGCGGCAATTTAGGTGTCTTTGATTATTACAAAATGAAAAATATTAATTCTGATACTGATATGAGAAATTCTATCTCAAAAATTTCTGATAAAAATCACAAAAAGGACAATAAATAATGAATCCAATGCTTAGTTTTTTTATCGCAATAATTTCTCTTATGCCTGCAATTATTTTCGTAGTATTTTTTAAGATCTTGCTTACGATTTTAAATAGGGGCAAAAGGAAATTTAATGAAGATTTTCATGAGGAAGAAAGAAATTTAAACAAATCAAAAAATTTTCACGAGGATAGAAGATCAGATGCAGATAGCTTGGCAAATGAAATAAAAAGGATAATCAAAGAAGAGAAAGAAAAAGAAAAGAATAAAAAGATTTCTAAAGAAGAATCTAAGAAAAATAAGAAAAATATCTTAATTGACAAGGACCCGAGACTTGGTCAAAGAAAGCTAAAGGAAAAACTTTTAGAAAAGAAAGAAGAAGAGAAAGAAGAAATTCCTCAAGAGAATTTGTCAAATACTTACAATCTTGAAAACACCTACAACTTATCAGAAAGCTACAATCTTTCAAAAACTTATAATCTAGAAAATGATGGAAAGATAGTTGACAGTGAATTTATAAGGGAATGTGAGTCAGATCAAGTTTTTTATGAAGATGAAAATGGCGAAAGTTTGAGCCTTGATTTCTTAGATTTTGCTGAAGAAGATTTGCCGAAAATTATTGTCTACAAAGAAATTTTTGGTGAACCTTTAAGTCTTAGATAAATAGTGGCTTGCTTTTCATAATCTATGGAAAAGTAAGCCTTTTTGTGGTATTATAATAGTCTAGTTTAAGGGGGTATATATTTGGCAAAAGTGGAAAGTTCCATTGATATTAATGATATAAATTTATTGTCAATTGTCTTTGGCAAATTAGACGAAAACATTGGCCTCATTGAGAAGGAATTAGATGTATCTATTAAGTCAAAAAATGACAAGGTTTTAATTTGTGGCGATGAAGAAAAAGTTGAGGATGCCACACTTTTATTAAAAAATTTAATTGAAACTGCAAGAAAACAAGATAGCTTAAGTCTTTCTGATGTTAGATATTCTATTTCTCTAATTAAAAACAATGAGAAGAGACCAGTTTCTGAACTTTTAAAGGACACTGTAGTTTACACTTCTATGGGTAAGCCCATAAGGGCGAAGACACTTGGTCAAAAGAGATATATTGACGCTATAAACAACAACGACATTGTATTTGGAATTGGACCTGCAGGTACTGGTAAAACATATCTTGCCATGGCGGCAGCAGTTCGCGCCTTTAAGTCAAAGGAAGTTAATAGAATTATCTTAACAAGGCCTGCTGTTGAAGCTGGAGAAAATTTAGGATTTTTGCCAGGAGATTTGCAAAATAAAGTTGATCCATATTTGAGACCACTTTATGATGCTCTCTTTGAAATACTTGGACACGATACCTACAACAATTTATTTGAAAAGGGACTAATTGAAGTTGCTCCTCTTGCCTATATGAGAGGTAGGACCCTTGACTCTGCCTTTGTAATTCTCGACGAAGCACAAAATACAACTAACGAGCAGATGAAGATGTTCTTGACTCGTCTTGGTTACGGATCTAAGGCAATAATAACAGGTGATGTCACTCAAATAGACCTTCCTCGTGGCAAACAATCAGGACTTAAAACTGTTCTTAGAATCCTTGCTGGAGTTAAGGGAATTGGCATAACTTATTTAAATAAAAATGACATTGTAAGACATCCTCTAGTTCAAAGAATTATTGATGCCTATGAAAAATACGAAAAGACTAATGAAAAGGCAGCAGAAGTAATAAAGGCTAAAAAGTCAAAAAGTTGGGAAAAATAATGGAAATTTATTACGATGACAGACAAGATGATATAAAAATTACTGATGAAATAAAAAATTTAATTGAAAAATCCATTGCTGCAGTTTTAAAGGTTGAAAATCTCCATGAAAATGTTGAAGTTTCAGTGTCCTTTGTTGGCGATGAAGAGATTAGGGACTTAAATAGAGACTACAGGGGAGTGGATAAAAGCACTGATGTCCTATCTTTTCCCATGGATGATGAATTTATTATAGACAACAGAATTCTCGGAGATGTTATAATAAATACAAGAAGAGTCATGGAGCAAGCAGAAGAACTTGGCCACTCTGAGGAGAGAGAACTATCTTATTTGACAGTTCACAGCATCCTTCATCTTTTAGGTTACGACCACATGGAAGATGAGGACAAAAAAGAAATGAGAGAGAGAGAAAAGCTTGCAATGAAGGAGCTTTCTATATACAGGTGATTTTATGAAAAAAGGACGATTTATATCTTCATTTAATTATGCAGTCCAGGGGATAATTTCTGTCTTAAAGACAGAGAGAAACATGAAGTTTCACTACCTTGCTGCTCTTGGAATAATTATTTTATCTCTTTTTTTTGACATTTCATCTACAGAATTTTTGTTGATGCTCTTTGCCATAACTCTTGTAGTTTTTGCAGAGATGATTAATACGGCAATAGAAAGGACAATTGACTTAGTTGTTCAAGAGTACAATCCAATTGCAAAATATGTAAAGGATGTATCGGCTGGAGCAGTTTTAATCACTGCAATAAATGCAATTGTAGTTGCCTATTTAGTATTTTATGACAAATTTGCATCCTTTGGAGATTTACTCTTATTTAAGATAAAAAATATGCCAAATCATTTAGCATTTGTGTCCTTACTAATAATAATTATTGCCACAGTTGGGGCGAAACTTTTAATGGCAAAAAAAAGTGGAGGTACATATTTTCAAGGTGGAGGGCTTAGCGGTCACTCTGCAATATCCTTTTGTGCAGCAACAATTATAACGATGATAGCAGAAAATTCCCTTGTGACACTTTGCTCCTTTGGACTTGCCTTTTTAGTTGCAGAAAGTCGCGTGGAAGGAAAAATCCACAAGGTTTCTGAAGTTGTTGTTGGTGCAATACTTGGAGTATGTGTTGCAATATTTGTATTTAAGGTAGTTGGTTAAATGGAATATAATAAATTAATTGAACTTGCAATAAAGGCAAGAGACAATATGACATATACGCCTTACTCACACTTTAATGTGGGTTGTGCAGTGGAGATGGAAGATGGATCAGTTTATACTGGTGGCAATATAGAAATAGCATCTTATTCTCCAACGAACTGTGCAGAGAGGACAGCCATTTTTAAGGCAGTATCTGAAGGCAAGAGAGAAATTAAAAAAATTGCCATAGTTGGGGACAGTGATTTCACTTTTCCTTGTGGAGTCTGCAGACAAGTTATTCGTGAATTTTCAAAAAATCCTGAAATAATAATTGCAAATTCTACTGAAGATTATAAAATTTATGGGATGGAGGAAATTTTACCTCATTCCTTTGGTCCAGAGGACCTAATGGGAGATGAAAATGACGGAAAATAATTTTAAATCGGGCTATGTATCTGTAGTTGGAAGACCTAATGTTGGTAAATCTACTTTACTAAATGCAATAATTGGTGAAAAAATTTCAGCAATATCTTCAAAACCACAGACAACAAGACAAAATATTACTTTTATTCACACTGATGATGATTCACAAATCATATTTTTAGACACGCCAGGCATTCAAAGACCAAAAAATAAACTTGGCGAATTTATGTTAACTGAATCAAAGGAAAGTATTGATGAAGCTGATGTGATAACTTACATCGTTGACACATCAAAGAAAATTGGAAAAGCTGAAAGGTCAATAATAGACATTCTAAAGGAATACCAAGACAAATTGCCAATAATTTTACTTATAAATAAGGTTGACACTATAAAAAAAGATGAACTTCTTGAAATAATTTCCATGTATGCTGATGAAGGAATTTTTAATGAAATTATTCCAATTTCTGCCATGAAAAATGATGGCGTTGACATTTATATTGAAACTCTAAAGAAATACTTAAAGCCTGGTCCAATGTACTATCCAGAGGACATGATTACAGATAAAAATGAAAGATTTATCGTAGCTGAAATTATTAGAGAAAAGGGCCTTAGATATTTAAACGAAGAAGTTCCTCATGGACTTGCCATATCAATTGAAAAATTCAAAAAGAGAGAAGACAAAAACATCTACGATATAGAGGCAAATATTTATGTGGAAAGGGATTCTCACAAGGGAATTTTAATTGGAAAAGGCGGCTCCATGCTAAAGAGGATTGGCACTCAGGCTAGAGAAGATGCCGAAAGACTTTTGGATGCTAAGGTAAATTTACAAATCTGGGTTAAAGTTGAAAAAAATTGGAGAGAAAGAGACAATTTGGTAAAGAGATTTGGCTACGACAAATAATTACACTTTGGGTATTGTCTTAAATGAAATGGAATTTGGCGAAAGCTCAAAAATTATTAGAGTTTTTACTAGAAATTATGGAAAAATTTCCATTATGGTAAAGGGAGCCATGACGCCAAGGTCCAAAAATTTAAGTGTCTCACAAGTTTTTGGTTTAAATGAATATCTTTTAAAAAAGGGACAAAACTTTTACTATATTGGCGATGCAAAAATTGTAGAATCAAACTTTAAAATTAGAGAAAGTTATGATAATTTAATTTATGCATCACTCCTTCTTGAGATTTTAGAAAAATCTTCACTTGGAGGAGAGGCAAATAAAAAAGTTTTTGATCTCATGAGAAAGACTCTGAGCTTTTTCAACTCAAGCAAGGATCCTATTTCCTTAGCACTTGCCTTTGAGCTTAAATATCTTTCCTTTATAGGTTATAGACCAAAACTTGAAGCCAAAGAAAAAGCCTACTTTTCTATAAGAGAGGGAATAATTGACTTTCAAGATCCCTATTCCTTTTCTCTATCAAGAAGAGACTTACTTTACTTAAATAAAATTCTCTATGGCAAGCTTGAAGAGTTAGAAAATATTGAAGAAATCAAAGAACTTGATGTAAATAGAAAAAAATATTTGCACAATATTATTTTAAAATATATAAAATACAATTTAGATATAAGCAGTTTTAAGTCAGATAAGCTGTTTAATTAAGGAGGAAAAAATGTATTTCCAAGATTTAATTATGACATTGGAAAATTATTGGAAGGAAAAGGGAGCAATTATAATGCAACCTTACGACACTGAAAAGGGTGCAGGAACAATGAATCCCAACACTTTCTTGAGATCTCTTGGTCCTGAAGAGTGGAAGGTAGTTTATGTTGAACCTTCAAGAAGACCTGCCGACGGTAGATATGGTGAAAATCCAAACAGACTTTACCAACATCACCAATTGCAAGTTATTTTGAAACCATCTCCAGAAGATGTGCAACAATTATACCTTGATTCACTTTTTGCAATAGGAATTGACCCAAAGAAACACGACATTAGGTTCGTAGAAGACAACTGGGAATCTCCTACACTTGGTGCATGGGGACTTGGTTGGGAAGTTTGGCTTGATGGGATGGAAGTTACACAATTTACTTACTTCCAACAAGTTGGCGGCGTTAACCTAGACCTTGAAAGTGCAGAGCTTACTTATGGACTTGAAAGAATTGCCATGTATCTTCAAAATGTTGAATCCGTTTACGATATTCAGTACAACGAAAATATAACTTATGGCGAAGTATTTAAGAAAAATGAATACGAACATTCAAAATATGCTTTTGAACTTGCTGATGTAGATATGCTTAGAAAATTATTTGATATGTATGAAGCTGAAGCTAATAGAGTCATAGAAGATGGCATAGTAATTGATGCCTACGACTACACATTAAAATGTTCTCATGCCTTTAACTTACTAGATGCAAGAGGAGCTCTTTCTGTTTCTGAAAGAACAAGTTATATTCAAAGAGTTAGAAATCTTGCGAGAGTAGTGGCAAAGACACATTTAAAACATAGAGAAGAAATGAACTATCCCCTTATCAACAGAGGTGAAATAAATGAATAATTATTTACTTGAAATCGGTGTGGAAGAGTTGCCTTCAAGATTTGTCAACATGGCAATTGAGCAGCTTAATGAAAAATCTAAAAAATTATTAACTGAAAACGAAATTGGTTTTGAAAATGTAAAAGTTTATGCAACACCAAGAAGACTTAGCCTTATTGTTGAAGGTCTTGACGAAAAACAAAAGGACATTCAAAAGGAAGTTAAGGGACCTTCTCTAAAGATTGCTTACGATGATGACAAAAAACCAACGAAACCTCTTTTAGGTTTTATGAAGTCACAAAACATCAGTGAAAATGACTTAATAATAAAAGAATTAAAGGGAACGGATTATGTTTTTGCAAATATTTCCTCAATAGGCAGAAAATCATCTGAAATTTTAGCTGAAATTATGCCTTCACTTATTAAGGACATTAATTTCCCTAAAAATATGCGTTGGGGCGGCAAAAACATTAGATTTGCCAGACCAATTAGATGGGTAGTGTCACTTTTAAATGACCAAGTAGTTGACTTTGACTTTGAAGGTATTCCTGTTGGAAATAAAACTAAGGGTCACAGATTTTTAGGTTCTTCAGAAATTATTATTGACCAAGTTAATAATTATGAAAAATTGCTTGAAGAAAATTATGTAATTTTAGACCAAAATAAGAGACGTGACATTATTAAATACGAATCAACAAAAATTGCAAAAGCCCTTGGTGGAGAAATTCATGAAAATGAAGATTTGCTTGAAGAATTAACTTACATTGTTGAATATCCATCTCCTATTAAGGGAAGCATTAAGGAAAAATACTTAACTCTTCCAAAGGAAGTTGTAACTACTACAATGATTGACCACTTGAGATTTACTCCAATTTATTCACAAGATGGCGAACTTCTTCCTTATTTTATTACTGTTAGAAATGGTACAAGAGACTACGAAGACATTGTAATTGCAGGCAACGAAAAAGTTCTTGGAGCAAGACTTGAAGATGCCAAATTCTTTTACGAAGATGACATCTCAAAGCCTCTTGAAGACTATGTAGAAAATCTAAAGGGAGTTTTATTCCACGACAAATTAGGCTCTATGCTTGAAAAAGAAAAGAGAGATGGCGTTGTGGCAAAGAAAATTGCCAAGTCACTTTCCTTTGCCGATGAAGCAATTGAAGCTCTTGATAGAGTAGCTCATCTTTCAAAGGCTGACTTAACTACAAAAATGGTAATTGAATTTACTGAACTTCAAGGTGTAATGGGAGAAATTTATGCCCTTAAATCTGGAGAAAAGGAAATTGTGGCAACAGCAATTAGGGAACAATATCTTCCAAAATTTGCAGGCGATGCTCTTCCAAAATCTAGTGTTGGCTCAATCTTCTCTCTTGCAGATAAAATTGACACAATAGTTGGACTTTTTGCCATTGGAGAAATCCCTACAGGTTCTACAGATCCATTTGCACTAAGAAGATCTGCAATTGGAATAATTAATATAATAAGAAAAACTGGCTGGAAATTTAATTTAAATGAAGTAATAGAAACAAGTTTATATGAATACATCAACGATTTAGGTCTAACTTTTGATCATGAAGAAGTTATTGCCAACATAAGAGAATTTTTCTTTGGAAGAATTAAGACAATGCTTCAAGAAGAAGGCATTAGATACGATATTATTGATGCAGTTTTAATTCCTGAAAGTGAAATTTACAATATATTTGAAAAAGCTAAGGAATTAAATGGATGGTTTAAAGATGATAGGACAAACTTTGTTGACGCCTACAATAGAATTAACAACTTGACAAAAGACATTAATTTCACAGAAATAGATGAAGAACTTCTAAAAGAAGATGCAGAAAAAAATCTTTACAATAAATTTGTAGAAAATGACAAGAAATTTAAGGAAGGGCTTTCTTCTGAAAATTACAAGGATGCAATGGATGCACTAAATGACTTAGTTCCATCAATTGACGCTTTCTTTGACTCCGTAATGGTAATGGCAGAAGATGAAAACATAAGACACAATAGACTTGCGCTTATAAATAGCATTGAGGAAAATATTCAAAAAATATTAAAAATCGAAAATATTGTAGAATAGGTCGGTGAGCAAATGAAATTTAGCGAAAGACAAACTGAAATTATTGAAATTGTAAGAGATGAAGGTCCCATTACAGGCGATGAAATTGCAGAAAAATTAGGTTTGTCAAGAGCGACTATTAGATCAGACCTTTCAGTTCTCACTATGATCAATATTTTGGGAGCTAGACCAAAGTTTGGTTACTTTTATACAGGCAAATCTATTCTTTCACAGCTTTCCGATGACTTAAAAAAATTAAAACTTAGGGATTATATGTCCCTGCCCTTTTCTTGCGACCAAAAAACTTCTGTCTACGATGTAGTAGTGGGTCTCTTTATGGAGGACCTGTCTTCTATGTTTATAACCGATGGGGGTTATCTTGCTGGTATCGTCTCAAGAAAAGATTTGATTAGATTTATGATTGGTGATGCCGACATAAAGAAGACTCCCATAAGTGTTATTATGACTAGAATGCCCAATGTTTTTTATGTTGACATTGACGACACTGTCTATAAGGCTGCAAATTTAATTGTATCAAAGGGAATAGATTCTCTTCCCGTTGTGGAAGTTAAAAATAATAAAGATCTCGAAGTGGTTGGCAGATTTACAAAGACTAATGTAACAAGACTTTTTGTAGATGTCTGTGACGGAGAGATTATCTAGGAGGAGAAATGAATAAAGACGATAAACAACTTACTATTTTTGTCATCTCCGATTCAATTGGAGAAACTGGTGAATTAATTGCAAAAAGTTCAGCAAGACAATTTGAGTCAGAAAATTATGAAATTATTAGATATCCTTATCACAACAGCATTGAACAAATTAAACCAGTTCTCGAAAAAGCTTCAAAAATTCAAAATAGTTTAATAGTTTACACAAATGTTGTAAAGGAAACTAGAGAATTTATTGAGAGAAAAACTCATGAGCTAAAACTTCACACAGTTGATGTCATGGGCGAACCTATGCGTCAAATTCAAGACATTTTAGGTTATGAACCTCTTAGAGAACCTGGACTAATAAGAAGACTTGATGAAAATTATTTCAAGAAAGTTGAATGTGTTGAGTTTGCAGTTAAGTATGACGACGGAAAGGACCCTCGTGGTGCAAAGAAGGCTGACATATGTCTTGTTGGCATTTCAAGAACTTCTAAGACTCCACTTTCCATGTATCTTGCCAATAAATTATACAAGGTGGCAAATATTCCACTAGTTCCTGAAGTTCCTGTTCCTAAGGAAGTTTACGAAAAGGATGTTGACAGGGTAATTGGACTTATTGCCAATCCTGAAAAAATTATTTCTGTAAGAGAACAAAGACTTAAATCACTTGGACTTACTTCAGGTGCAAAATATGCCAACTACGACAGAATTAGAGAGGAACTAAATTATTCTAAGCAAGTTATGGAAGAGCTTGGCTGTTTTGTAATAGATGTTTCTGACAAGGCAATTGAAGAAACTGCAGAAATTATAATTAATCATATGGAATCTAGGATGTGATGAGATGAATCTTCGAGTTGAGAGAGAAAAACTTGAACACGAAATGCTCTTTGATTTTGCGACTTTTGCAGATTCAACTTTGGGAAGAAATGAAAGAGAAGAAAAATGTAATCTTAGAACTGAATTTCAAAGAGATAGGGATAGAATTATTCACTCAAAAAGTTTCAGGAGATTAAAACACAAGACCCAGGTCTTTATTTCTCCTGAAGGCGACCATTTTAGGACAAGACTCACTCACACTCTTGAAGTCAGTCAAATTGGAAGGACCATAGCTAGGGCACTTAGGTTAAATGAAGATTTAGTTGAGGCAATTGCACTGGGCCATGACTTGGGGCACACTCCCTTTGGCCACTCTGGCGAAACCGTTTTAAATGAATTAAAAAGTGATGGCTTTATTCATGGAGTCCAGTCTCTAAAAGTCGTAGATTTTTTAGAAAGGTCTGACAAGAGAATTGGATTAAATCTTACAGAAGAAGTGCGTGATGGAATTTTAAATCACTCTGGCTCGGGCCAGGCAAAGACCCTTGAAGGCAAAATAATAAAGTTTGCCGATAGGATTGCCTACATCAATCATGACATTGACGATGCCATAAGAGCTGGCATAATTTCTTCTGACTCACTGCCAAAGGATCTCACTGATATCCTTGGCAACACATCCTCAGAAAGAATAAATACAATGATTATTGGAATAGTTAAAAAGTCCTATGGTAATCCTATTGTTGAAATGGAAAAGGAAATTTATGAGGCAACCATGGAGCTTAGACAGTATATGTTTAAAACAGTTTACATGGATTCTGTTGTCAAAAGTGAAGAAGTTAAAATAAAGAGACTATTAACTGAGCTTTATAAATATTATATGGAAGATTTAAGAAGGATTCCTGAAAACCACTTGAGCCTTTATGAAGGAAGAGTTCACAGTGACGAAGATATTGTTTCAGATTACATTGCAGGAATGACAGACACCTATGCCATGAAACAAATTAAAAATATTTTTATACCGAAGGGATGGAGCATTTAATTGTATGTTATAAATGATAATGTTCTTGATGAAATAAGAGACAGAGCAGATATAGTAGATTTAATTGGAGAATATGTTGACTTAAAAAGGTCAGGCTCTAACTATATGGGGCTCTGTCCTTTTCATTCTGAAAAGACTCCTTCCTTTTCTGTTTCTCCATCAAAATCTATTTTCAAGTGTTTTGGCTGTGGAGTTGGAGGAGATGTAATTACCTTTATTATGAAAAGGGAGAACTTAAATTTTCCTGAAGCTGTAGAATTTTTGGCAGAAAAATATAATGTAAGGCTATCTGAATATAAAGATGAAAACAAAGAAGCCCGCGACAAGAGAAATAGACTTTATGACATAAATAGAGAAGCGGCAATGCACTTTTTAAATAATCTTTCATCCTCACTAAAGGCGCAAAAGTATTTAAGGGACAGGGGACTAAGTGATAAGACAATAAGGGCTTATGGACTTGGCTATTCTAAAGATTCTTGGACAGACTTATACGACCACTTGACTAAATTAGGTTACAAGGAAGAGGAACTTTTAAACTTGAATTTAATTTCCAAGAGCAAAAATGGGAATTACATTGACAGATTTCGCGACAGGGTTATGTTTCCAATTATAAATAAAAATAATAAGGTAATTGCCTTTGGTGCGAGAGGATTTGGAGATGCCAAGCCAAAATATTTAAATTCAAGGGAAACACCTATATTTCACAAGGGAAGCAACCTCTTTAATATGAATATCATCTCAAGAGAATCCAGTCGCCAGAGAATAATATTAGTTGAAGGTTATATGGATGTTATTTCTTTATACAATAGTGGTATAAATTATAGTGTAGCAAGCCTTGGTACATCTCTTACTGAAGACCAGGCAGCAATTATTAAAAAGATGGCGAAAGATATATACATCTGTTATGACAGCGACAAGGCTGGAATTAACGCGACTTCAAGGGCAATAGATATATTTTTATCTAAGTCTTGCAAGCCTAAAATCATTGAACTAGAAGGTGGACTAGATCCCGACGACTTTATAAAAAAATATGGAATGGAAGGCTTTGAAAATAAAATCAAGTCAGCAATTTCTTATATTGACTTTAAAATAAAAATACTAAGGGAAAATTTTAATTTAGAAGACCCAGAAGGGCTTAGCAATTTTACTCTTGAATCTGCGAAAATTTTATCTAGCATTAAAAATCCAATTGAGAGAGATATTTTTGTAAAAGAATTTTCTAAAAAATATAATATTTCTTACAAGGCAATTGAAAATTATATAAATTATTTAAACAGAAATAAAATTAAAAGTGAGAAAAAAGAAAAGTTCAAGCTGAAGAAAAATACAAATGTTGTGAAAAGTACAAAAACTAGAGCACAAGAGGAATTATTATCATATTCTTTGCTTGACAATGATATTTACAATTATATCAAAAATAAAATTCAGATTTTTTATTTTACCAATGCAATGACTAGGGCAAGCTTTGAAGAAATTCCTAAAATGTTTGAAGAAGAAATGGAAGTTTCTGAATTTTTAAATTTATTAGAGAAAAACAGGCTAATAGATTCTAATTTTAAAGATAATATTTTAGGAATTATAAAAAATATCCACGTCAATGAAAAAATTGTAGATGAGTTAATTAAAACTCTAGAGAGAAATTATCTCCAAAAGGAAAGGGAAAGAATCCTCGAAAACATTGATAAACTTCAAGGGGAAGAAGACAAAAATCTTTTACTCGATGCTTTAAAGAATCTTAAAGAGATTAATTTAAAGTTAAGTGAGTTGAAAGAGGAGGGCAATTATGAGTGAAAATTTAAAAAATAAGGATTCGATTGAATCAATAACAAAGCAGCTTTTAAAAGATGGCAAAAAAGATGGGAATCTTAGCTATGATGAAATAGGTGATGCCTTTGAAAAGTTTCAAATTGATTCTGACGATATAGATGAATTATACAAGACCTTTGAAAAGGAAGGTATCAATTTAGTTGACAAAAAAGATTTAAAAGATGATGATGAAGAAGAAGTTGATGTTACTAAAGAGGACTTGTCAGTTCCTAAGGGCGTCACTGTAGATGATCCTGTCAGGATGTACTTAAAGGAAATTGGAAAAATTTCTCTACTTACTGCTGAAGAAGAAGTTGAAATTGCAAAGAGAATGGAAGCAGGAGATGAGTCAGCGAAAAAAGAACTTGCTGAAGCCAATTTAAGGCTTGTAGTTTCCATTGCAAAGAGATATGTTGGTAGGGGAATGAGCTTTTTGGATTTAATTCAAGAGGGAAATCTTGGACTTATGAAAGCTGTTGACAAGTTCGATTACACTAAGGGCTTTAAATTTTCAACTTACGCTACTTGGTGGATTAGGCAGGCAATCACAAGGGCAATTGCAGACCAAGCTAGGACTATAAGAATTCCTGTGCACATGGTTGAGACTATTAATAAACTTGTGAGAGTTCAAAGACAACTTGTTCAAGACCTTGGACGAGATCCACTTCCAGAAGAAATCGCTGCTGAAATGAATTTAGATGTAGAAAGAGTTCGCGAAATTCAAAAAATTGCACAAGAGCCAGTGTCTCTTGAGACTCCAATTGGTGAAGAAGAGGACTCACATCTTGGAGATTTTATACCAGATGATGAAATCCTATCTCCACAAGATGCAGCTACTTTTACACTTCTAAAGGAACAACTTAACTCTGTTCTTGAAACTTTAACTGAGAGAGAAAAAAAGGTTTTAACTTTAAGGTTTGGACTTGACGATGGAAGGGCAAGGACTCTTGAAGAAGTTGGAAAAGAGTTTGATGTAACTCGTGAAAGAATTAGACAAATAGAAGCCAAGGCGCTAAGAAAATTGCGCCATCCATCTAGATCAAAGAAATTAAAGGATTATTTAGAATGATAAAATTATCGAACAGGCTAAAAAAAATTGCAGAACTTGTAGATTTTGGCGCAACGGTAATTGATGTGGGCACAGATCACGGATATGTGCCCAATTTTTTATGCGAAAAAAAGATCTCAAGGGACATTATTGCAACAGATATCTCAAAAAATTCTCTGGAAAAGTCAATTGAACTGACAAGAGAAAGGGACAATGAAAAATATATTAGAAATATTCTTGCCAATGGAATTGTAAAGGAAAATCGGGACAACATAATTATTGCAGGACTTGGTGGGATTCAAATTGCAGAAATTATTTTAAATTCAATTGAAATTGCTAGGTCCGCAAAAAAATTAATTTTGCAGCCTATGCAAAAGACAAATATTTTGCGCCGAGAATTAAACAATATGGGCTTTGAAATAATTGATGAAGAGATTATTTTTGAAGATGACAGGTACTTTGAAATTATCCTTGCAAGATACTTTGGAGAGATAAAAAATTTAGAGGAAGTAGATTTTTACTTTTCAAAAAGTTTAATCGAGAAAAAGGACAAAGTTTACTTAGATTTTTTGAGAGAAAGGCAAAGAGAACTTGAAAAGATTTTAAGTAATATTAATAATGACAGTGACAGGACAAAAAAGAGAAGTGGTGAACTTAAAAGTTTATTAATAAGAACCAAGGAGGCAATAGATGAAATATCAAATAAGTGAAATTAAAAATTATATGGAAGATTGGGCAAGAGAAGACTTCCAACTTACTTGGGACAACTCTGGCAGTCAAATTGAATTTAATGGCGAAACAGATTCCCTTGTTCTTGGCTTAGATGTCACTGATAAGTTAATTAATAAGGCAATAGAAATGAATTCAAAGCTAATTATAAGTCATCATCCCATGTTTTTTGGCGGGGAGAAAAGCATAATTGAGGGAACTTACAGGGGAGACAATATTATTGCCCTAATTAAAAACAACATTTCAGTTTTTTCCTACCACACTTCCATGGATATTGCAGAGGATGGAGTTAATGACACTCTCTTTGAAAAATTAAATTTAAAAAATAAAAAAACTTTTACTTTTGAAGAAGAAAAAGCCATGGGTTTAATCGGTGAACTTGAAAAAAATTATTCTTTGGAAGAACTTTTAAACTTTTTAGAAGAAAAATTGGAAGTAAAAAAGATAAAAGCTTATGGAAGAGACAAAAGAGAGATAAAAAAACTTGCAATCCTTGGAGGTTCTGGGGCTGATTTTATTTCTGCTGCCAAAAATGCTGGCGTAGACGCCTATATTACAGGAGATGTAAAATACCACGATGGACAAAGAGCCTATGAAGAGGACATTCTTTTAATAGATGTTGGACATTTTTATTCAGAAAAAATTATTCTTCCAAAAATAAAAAAGAGGCTAAGTGAAAAGTTTAGTGATTTAGATTTTTATATAGAAGAAGAAAGTAGCTTTGAGCTTGATATTTAACGCTTAAAGTGTTAAACTATTTTAGTAAGTAAATTGGTCAACTGCACATATGTGAGGAAAGTCCGCGCTCCACAGAGCAGGGATGCTGGCTAACGGCCAGTGGGGGCGACCCCAAGGCAAGTGCAACAGAAATATACCGCCCTAGGGTAAGGTTGGAAAGGCGAGGTAAGAGCTCACCAGATCATTAGTGATAATGATGCTATGTAAACCCCATTCGGAGCAAGACCAAATAGGAATAACAGATGCTGCTCGTATCTGCCGGTAGGTAGGTTGCTAGAGATTATAGGTAACTGTAATCCAAGATTGATAGTTGACAAAACAGAACGCGGCTTATAGATTTGCTTACTACATAATTTAAAATTTTTTAAGACAAAAGTTACAAAGAAGTTAAAATAAATTTAACTATTTTGTAACTTTTTGTTGTTTTTTTGTAACAACTTTGCTATACTTAAATAGCAATAAAAAATGTACGCATATAATTATTTTTAGAAATATCAAATTCAGAGTATAGGAGTTGTTAGTATTGGTTTCCTTTAAGAATAAATTGCCACTTGGTCTATTTGCACTATGCGCAGTTTCAATAGTTGGCATGAAAGATACAGGAGTATTTATTAACGAACATGTACAAAGGACATATAGTGGAAATGAAATTGAATTCTCTATTGGTGAAAAAGTAGAAATCCTTGAAAATAAGGGCAGTGAATACTATGTCCAAAAGGGAAAGGCAAAAGTTACTATTCCACAAGAAAAAATTTTACTTACAGAAGTTAATGTTCCTACATATCAAATTGTAAAAGCAAGCCCAATCTTAGATGATAATGGAAAAATTATTAGAAGCTTGTTTATCGATGAATATGCAGTTGGAATTTCAGTAGACACTACTACAGCAAAAATTAAGTGCAACGACGGAACTATAGGCAATGTTAGCAGAAGTGCACTTAAAAAAGTTGCTGACAAGAGAAATAATGTAACAGAAGTTCAAGTTAAGAATAACACTGTTGCCAGAAGTGACAATGGAAAAAAACTAAATTTAAACAAAAATCAAACTGTAAATGTAGTTGATTTTGACAATGGACTTTTTATCATTGAAGATAAAGGAATTTCTTACAGCGTTGACGGCAAAGATTTAAATATTCTTTCTGGATTAAAGGTAGAAAAACCAGTAGCAGTAAAAGTTGATGAAAAAGCATTACTTTCTGCTGATGAAAAAGAAATTCAAGAAGTAATAAAATATAAAGAAGTAAAAGAATTCAAAAAAGTTGCAGCACCTGATTCTTCAACAGCTGCTAAAGTAATATCTTCTGCAGAAAATAAACTTGGATCTACTTATGTATATGGAGATACAGGTAAAGAAGGATATGATTGCTCAGGTCTTGTTTATTCAATTTATTGCAATGAACTAGGAATTTCACTTCCAAGATCTTCAGCATCACAATCAACTTTTGGAAAACAAGTTTCAAAATCTGATTTGCAAGAAGGAGACCTAGTATTCTTTAACACAACAGGCAATGGAGTTAGTCATGTTGGAATCTATGTTGGAGATGGAAAATTTATCCACGCTTCATCTGGACAAGGAAAAGTTATGACTTCATCCCTTACTGAAGGATACTACCAAGATAGATTTGTTAACGCAACACGCGTGCTATAAATAATTTTTCATTTAGAGCCTTAGGGCTCTTTTTTTTATGCCTTGAAGTAGGACTTTGTTGGCGTAAATATTTTTTAATTATAATTAGCTTTTTAGAAAATGCTTAGTTTTAAAATTAAATTTGACAAAAATAAATGATAAAACAAAAAATTTCAAAAATTAAAATAAAAGGTTCATAAGAAGAAATTAACAATATTACCGAAAAACATTTAATACAAGAATATTTTTAAGTTAATATTTTTAAAACTTATATAAATTTGTAAAGACAGTTAGGTTATTAAAAGAATTTTATAAACCACAGAAATAATAATATTTTTAATTAAATTGTTTTGTTAAAAATACAATAGTTTTATTAAAGAAATGAATATTGAAAAAGTATTTTTATGGTGCTAAACTCTATTAGGTAAAAAATGATGATAATTATTATCGTTATAAAATCTATTTGGAGGAATTATGAATAAGAATTTAAGAAATTTTTCATCGTTGACTTTGTCGATGATATTTGTGATGAGTTCTTTTAATGGAGTTTTTGCTGAAAATAATATAGGCAATAATTCTTTAACTGAGACTCAAAAGATTGTTAGAGATAAAAAAGAATTTGATTCAAAGAAAAGTAAAATACTTGAAGACTTTGAAAAAGAAGAGCCAAGTGTAAAAGTTAAAAGAGATAAAGTTGTTTATTTTGTAGAATTTGAAGATAAGGCAAATAAAAATGAAATTTTGCAGACTTTAAATAAGATAAAAAATTTAAAGGTTTTATATGAGTATAATATTATTTTTAACGCTGTCTCCGTTGAAACTTACCCTGAAGAATTAGATAATTTAAAAAGTATTAAGGGTGTTAAAAATGTTGAAAGGGCAGGCAAATTAGTTCCACTTATGGAAAATGCAAGAAAGCTTGTAGGGGCTGATAGTGCCAGCGATTATCTAAAAGAGTTAAATGCAATAAATGCAAATCTTGGAAAAAATTATGATGGTCGTGGTATGGTAATTGCAAATATTGATACTGGAATGGATGCAAGTCACAAGGCTATGCGAATTGATGATGACGCGAAGAGTTCTTTAAAGATTAAAAAGGAAAATTTAAAAGGTTCTGATAAGGAATTCTGGTTATCAGATAAAGTCCCTCATTCTTTTAATTACTTAAATGGTGGTAAGATTACCACAGAAAAATATGACGATGGTTCTGATTATTATGATCCACACGGAATGCACATAGCTGGTATTTTGGCAGCAAATGATACTTTAGAAGATGTAAAAGCAAATAAAGGGATAAGAGGTATTGCACCTAATGCACAAATTTTTTCTTACAAGATGTACTCTGATGCCAGTGACGGCTTTGCTGGAGATGAGACTATGTTTCATGCCTTTGAAGATTGCATTAAGCATGATGTAGATGTTATTTCTGTTTCTTCTGGTTTTACGGGAACTGGTTTAGTAGGAGAAAAATATTGGTATGGAATTAGAGCTCTTAGAAAAGCTGGTATTCCTATTTGTGTTGCCACTGGTAATTATGCAACTTCATCTTCTAGTTCATCTTGGGATAGATATGCAAATAATTCTTTGAAAATGACAGATACAGGAAATGTAACGAGAACTGCTGCTCACGAAGATGCAATCGCTGTTGCATCATCTCGTAATACTAAAATTGATTATGAAGGCGTGAACATTGGCGGAAGAGATTTTAGATATTCTCAAATTGGTGCTTTCTTTGATAAAAATAATTTTCCTCAAGGCAAATATAATTTTATTTACTTGGGACAATGTCAAGATGAAGATATAGCTGGAAAAGATTTGAAAGATAAAATTGTTGTAATGGATAGAATTTATACTAAGGATCTGAAATTTGCCTTTAAAAAAGTTTTTGACAAAGGAGCAAAGGGATTAATAGTAGTAAATACAGTTTCTTATTACAATAGAGATGATTGGGAAAGTATTCCTGCTATGGGATATGAGCAAGATGAAAATACAAGAGTTCCAGTATTTTCTGTATCAGGCATGGATGGAAAATTAATCTGGGATATGATTTGTGATAGAAAAGTTGATGATAAGGAAGACTTTAAAGCAAAAGATTCAGATTACAGAATTGATATGGCAAAATACAATTCAAAGAAACCAAAAGTTGGAGACGAAAAAGAACTTAGCCTTAAATTTTTAAATCATAAAATTGCCTGGGAAGATACTAATGTTCCAGCTGGCTCAACTTCATGGGGTCCAAGGATTGATTTGATGTTAAAGCCTGATGTTTCTGCTCCTGGTAAAAATATTTATTCAACTTTAAATAAGATAAATGGTGTCGACACTTATCAATATATGTCAGGAACATCAATGGCTGCTCCAGTGGTATCAGCTTCAACTGTTTTAATAAGACCGAGAGTTAAGGAGCTTGTAAATGAACCAGTTATAAAATCAAGAGGTATAGATATAACTTCTCTTACAAAGATTATGCTCCAAAACACATCAACGCCAATGATTGATCCAACAACTGATGATGGAAATGGAAATTATTTATTTGCTTCGCCAAGACAACAAGGATCAGGCTTAATAAATGTTGAAAAAGCCTTAAAGAACAATTTAATTGTTTCTTACAAAGTTGAAGATTCTAAGGGAGAAATGAATTCTTATGGAGCTGTCTCATTAAAGGAAATTAAATCTGATAAAAAAGATTTTACAATTAACATAGACAATCCATCTGATAAAGACATAACTGTAAAAGTAAGTTCATCAAAAATCACAACAGATGGAGAAGTAACGAAGAAAAAATTAGACGAAGAGTATAAAGATGAAAATAGCAAAGATGGAAAACAAGTAGTTGCAGAAATTCATCCTAAAGAAATTTCTGGAGCAAGCATAACTTTTGCACAAGATGAAATAACAATACCAAAAAGAGGCTCTTATGATTTGGGCGCTACCTTACATGTGGGCGAAGCAATGAATAAGGACCAATTTGTCGAAGGCTATATAAAATTTGAATCTAAAGAAGAAAAAACTGATGCAAAAGATCCTCAGCCATCACTTTCAATGCCTGTAATGGGATTTGCTGGTGATTGGAACAAAGAACCAATTGTTGATAAATGGGCTTGGGAAGAAGGTTCAAGGTCAAAGGGTATTGTAGGTTATGATGATGAAGGAAATCCTAAAATTCCAGGAACATTAAATAAAGGCCGTGGTGGAGAGCATGGTATAGATTTATTTAAGCCGGCAGGAGTAATTCAAAATAGGGAAACTGAAAACAAAACTTTAGACCAAGACCCTGAATTATTTGCTTTTAATAACTCACAAGACTTCAATATGAATTCTAGTGGAGATAGTAAAATTATTTCTGGAAATGAAATTGATAGAGGTCTTACACCTAGTCCATTGATTTTAAGATCAGCATCTGACTGCAAAATTTCTATTGTAAATACAATGGATGAAAATAATCAAAAGCCACTTAAAGTTATTACAGTGGATCATTTTATAAAGGGAATTTTAAATTCAAAGAGAAGTGACGCAAAGGGAATTAAGGGCTCAAAGTTAAAAGTTTATGGCGATTTGAGATGGGACGGATTAATTTATAATCCTCATGCAGAAGATAAAACTGATCCAAATTATATTGAAGGAAAATTTGATCCAATTGCAGAAGGTCAATATTATTATAAATTTGAGTATAGACTTTCTCCAAAATATCCTTATCAAGTTTCATACATTCCTGTAAAAATAGATAGAACTGCACCAAAAATTGTTAGCCTAAATGCAGAAAATCCTGATGAAATTATTTTAAAGGTTAAAGATACTTATCATCTTCAAAAAGACAAGACAAAAACTCTTTTTGAAAGAGACCAAGAAAAAAATCCAGCTGATTTTAACGAAGTAAACAATAAAGTTTGGTTTGCAGGGGCAGCCTTTGTAAATGAAGATGGAGATATAGAAGAAAACTTAAAGGTAGTTAACACTGGAAAAGTTGACAAATATGGAAGCTTTGAAATGGATAGCGAAGGAAATTCTGTTTATAAAATCCTTGGTGCAAATAAAAATCTTCTTGGCAAGACTTTAGAAGTTGCAGCTCTTGATGGTGCTTCAAACTTTACAAATTTATATAGAATTAAGTTTGATAAAGAAGTTAAAAATGGGAAATTAGAATATTTCCTAGAAACTGAAGATGGTCAAGCTAATGAGAAACTTGGAGAAATTGATGCATCTAAGCTTAAAAATGTAGAAGTAAAAGAAGATAAAAAAGAAGAAGATAAGTCAAGAGATAATAAAAAGAAGGATTATGGAAATCCTGAAATAAGCATAGAAAAGAATAGTTCTTATATAAAAGAACTTACAGAAGAAGATACCAAGAGAATCATAGAGCCAAAGGAAATAAAGAAAACTAATGAGTTTACAGGAGAAGATAGCATAGATTATGACTATGGCGATATTAAATCAATAGATGAATTCGGTATTCCTTCAAGATATTCTGATGGTTCTGCTATGGAATTTAAAGATAAAGATTTAGATACATTAAAGGATATGGGATATATTGGAAAAATTATTCCAGATTCAAATGGTGGCTTTGACATAAAGGGAGAAGTTAAAAATGTTTCTCCAGAGGCAAAAATTTATTTTGTATCCACTACAATGTCAAAGACAAATAAGAGAGAAGAGGTAAAGAAAGTTCCTGGTTCTTATGATGAAAATACTCACAGTCTAAAGTTTAATTTATGGGCAAATAAGGATGATATAGACAATAATAAGGGAATTGACTACAAAGGAGATATCGAATTATTTGTAGTAGACAGTGGTAAAACAAGTAAGAGCATTTTCCTTAGAATGCCAAAAGAAAAAAATACTAGCATAGAAAAAAATGAATCGTCTAAGCTATTAACTTCAGAGCATAGCATTGTAGAACTTGGTGGAGAAGATCTTGGCGGGAAATTGAAAGAAGACAAAGATGAAAATGGAAAGACTTTTTATAGAGTGAGAGATGAACTTAGAATAAAAAAGGGTTATGGAGTTAGAGTCATTTCAAGAAATCCAGGCAAGACAAACCTAGACGCAAATTACATGGAAGATTTTATAAATAATGATGAAGATGTAAAGACTTTTGAAGCTAATATAAAAGTTTTAGATGGATTTAATGTAGTTAGATACGAAATCTATAAATTAGATGGTAGCAAAGACCATAAAGAGGAAAATCTAATTGAAGAAATGGGCAAGTGCTTCTATGTTGATAGAGATAAAGTTCAATTGAATATGGATCCAGATACTTTTTATCCATATACTGATGGAAATAAGGGAGAACTTTATTTTAGAAATAGTCCTCACACATTGAGAGGTAAAATTGGAGATAAGGGTGGATTTAATTGGCATCTTAGAATAAATGAATCAATGATTGACCAATATTTAATTTATGGCGATTTAAAATCTGATAATTCAAAAGATTTTGAAGTTAAATTAGATGTTAGAGATAATGATGTAATGGATTGGTCAGCAAAGGATTATAAATTAAATGGACCTGAAGGCGGAATTTTATCACAATACAGAATTTACATGGACAGTGTTAAGCCAGAAATAAAATTATCTAAAGATGATAATTCAGAAAACCCAATTACTTTAAACTATGGGGATAAAAAAGTTTATTTAAAGGTTTCAGATAAGAGAGATGCGGATAAACCTGGTCGTATAGAAAAAATTAATATTTTTGCAAATGGCATAGAGTTTGACCAAAGTAAAAATTTAAAAGATTTTGCTCAAGATGATAGAATTGAAATAAAAGTAATAGCCTCAGACTATGCAAGAAATACAAGTGTAAAAATATTTAATTTAGATTTAGATAAGGATGAAATTAGAGAAATCGAAAACGAAGATGTAAAAGTAACAGTAAATGGAAATGAAGAAAATGTAAAACAAGGAGAAGATTTGGTCCTTCCAGAATACAATGGAAATGTAGAGACAAATAAAAAATTCATTGGCTGGAATGTAAGAGGTATTACTCAAAAGCCGGGACATATATTCCTTGCTAAAGATGATATTGAAATTGAACCAGTATTTGAAGAAGTTAGCCAAAAGAAATATACTGTAACTTTTGAGACAAATGGAGGAAGTGGAAAAATTCCATCTCAAACTGTTACAGAGAAGGAAGAAATTGAATTGCCACAAAACACATTTGTAGCACCTGAGGGTAAAGTTTTTGATGCTTGGATTGTTTCAGGAGATAGAAACAAGAAAAATGCTGGAGAAAAAATTAAAGTTAATTCAGATATAACAATTACAGCGTCTTGGAAAGATATTAAGGAAGAAAAACCAGCAGATGAGAACAAAAAACCATCTGAAGATAATTATCCTGACAAAAAAGAAAATGAATCAAATAATAATTCAAATAAAGAAAATAATTATCCATTAATAAAAAATAGAAATCACGAGAAAACAAGTCCTGTCTTTACAAATAGTGTAATGAAAAATAATACAGGAAGTATATTTTCAACTAATGATGATAATACAAATGGACTTGAAAATCATTGGGCAAAAGATGCAATTAATAATGCAGTAAATAAAGGTTACTTTAAAGATATTGCAGAGTTAAATAATTTTATGCCAGACAAAAATCTTACTAGAGCAGAATTTGTAACAATTCTTGGAAGAGTCGCAAATGTTGACACAAGTAAGTATAAAAATAAAGTATTTTCAGATGTAGATGAAAATAAATACTATGCTGCTTATGTTGATTGGGCATACAAAAATAAAATAGCATGTGGATTTGGTGATGATACTTTTATGCCGGATAAAGAGCTTACTAGAGAAGAAATGTGTGCCTTCCTATCAAGATTTAATAAAGTAAATAAATTAAATAATAAGGTAGAAAATACAAATATTGATTTTAAAGATGAAAAAGATATTTCGTCTTGGGCAAAAGATTCTGTAAAAGAAATGGTTAAACTTGGTTTAATTAAGGGAATGGATGACGGAAAGTTTGCACCAAAAGAAAAGTTAACAAGAGCACAAATTGCACAAGTTGTATTTAGCATGAAATAAATTTTCTGCTATGGCTTTTTTGCTAGCTAAGAATGAAATTAGATATATTTTAGTAGGTGAAGAAAATAGAAACAGAAAATCTTTAGACTTTATAACAAAAAGTTGAATAGGAGAAGGAAGATAGACTGTTTACAAGTTAAGATATAATTAAAATATTACGGAGATTCATTAAATTGAATCTCTTTTTTAATTTTAGATGGGATATTTACAAATGAGATAAGAGGAATTTAAAAACTATAATTTTTTTAGTAAAATATAAAATCAAATAAACTATATGAAGAGAAATTATTTTATAAAGATTAAAAAAATTAATACTTTTATTTTTCTAACATGGTAAAATGATAGAAGAAGTAATACTTCAAATTTATAAAATTTTAAGGAGGAGAAATGAAAAAGAATAGTTTTTTTAATTCCTTAGTTTTTAAACTAATCTTAGGAATTATTATAGGAATTTTTGTAGGAAGAATTTCCAGCGAATCAGCAATCATTGTAATCAATACTATTAAGAGAGTTATGGGAGACCTAATTGGCTATGTAGTTCCACTAATAATCTTGGGATTTATCACTCCTGCCATAGTTTCTTTAAAGGAAAGTGCAGGCAAGATTTTAAGTGTAACTCTTGCAATTTGCTACATATCATCTGTTGGAGCTGCCACAATGTCTTTCTTAGCAGGTAGGGCC
Source organism: Peptoniphilus sp. HMSC062D09 (assembly GCF_001811425.1). NCBI lineage: Bacteria > Bacillati > Bacillota > Tissierellia > Tissierellales > Peptoniphilaceae > Peptoniphilus > Peptoniphilus sp. HMSC062D09. Next base: position 46,355 of record NZ_KV804685.1, read on the forward strand.
ATTATTCCAAAGCTTAACATTGCGTCAAATGTTGGTGCTGGCAATGCCATTCCCGAATCAATTTTTAAGTTATCAATTGATCCAATTATGCCTGTTATGACAGCACTGGTAACTTCAATTTTATTTGGAATCGCAGTAATAGTTACAAAATCAGAACATTGGGAAAATTTGCTAATGGAACTAAACAAAATTGTTTTATCAATTGTAAATAATTTTGTAATTAAGATTCTTCCAGTTTACATCGCGACTACATTTGCAACTTTATCCTATGAAGGAGCAATTATTTCTGAATTGCCAGTTTTTATAAAGATAATTTTAATTGTAATAGTTGGACATTTTATTTGGATGACTCTTATGTATTCAATAGCCGGGGCTATTTCAAAGACAAATCCAAAGGAAGTCTTCAAACATTATCTACCTGCATATTTAACAGCTGTAGGAACAATGTCCTCTGCGGCAACTCTACCAGTTGCCTTAGAATGTGCTAGAAAATCTGAGACACTTGATCCAAAAATCAGAGACTTTGCAATTCCACTTTGCTCAAACACTCACTTATGCGGTTCAGTTTTGACAGAAGTTTTCTTCGTAATGACAGTTTCACAAATTTTAGATGGAAAGCTTCCAGAAACTTCTAACATGATTGTCTTTATAGTTTTGCTTGGAATTTTTGCAATAGCGGCACCAGGAGTTCCTGGAGGAACTGTAGTGGCATCTCTTGGACTTATCACATCAATTCTAGGATTTAACGACACAGGAACAGCCCTAATGCTTTCAATTTTTGCTCTTCAAGACAGTTTTGGAACTGCTTGTAACGTAACATCTGACGGTGCAATTGCCCTAATGGTTACTGGAATATTTAAAAAAGTTCCAGGAAGGGGAGAGGGAAAAAAGCTAAAGGAAGCTTAATTTTATAAAATATTTGACCAAGGATTCGTCCTTGGTTTTTTTATGTTTAAGAACTTGTTTTCTAAATTAATTCAAAAATTTTTCTATTTTTTTAAAAAATATTACTCTCAATTAAAATTTTTATAAATCCTTTGAGAGCTTTTTGATAATAAAATTTCATTAAACCTTACTTTTGAAGTTATAAAATCCACTTTTGAATTTGTTTGAACTCTGCTTTTGAAATTATAAATATTAAGATAATAAATATATTTAAAAAATTCTTATAATTTTATATAAAAAATCAAAAAAATATTTATTAAAATTAAATTAAATGATAATAAATTTCAAAAATGGAGGAAATACAATGAGTAAAGTAAATGTAATTTATTGGTCAGGCACTGGCAATACAGAAAAAATGGCAGAGGCAATAGTTAAGGGTGCTGAAGGAGCAGGCGCTGAAGTAAAACTAATCCAAGTTGCTTCCGCTACAGAAGATGATGTAAAAGATGTAGATAGAATTGCCTTTGGTTGTCCTGCCATGGGAGCAGAAGAGCTAGAAGAAACAGATATGAGACCTTTTATGGATAAGGTAAATCCACTTCTTTCTGGGAAAAATGTTGTTTTATTTGGCTCTTATGAATGGGCTGATGGCGAGTGGATGAAACTTTGGCAAGAAGAAGTTGAAGGCACAGGTGCAAAATTAGTTGATGATGGCTTTGCTGCCTATGATAATCCTGACGAAGATGCACTAGAAGAGTGTGAAGCTCTTGGAAAGGAACTTGCAAGGTCCTAAGCATGATTAATAATTCTATTTTCATTGAATTTTTTGATCAAATAAGAAATTTTAAAGATTTTGAATATCTTCACGCTCTAATTAAGTCCACAGTAGCTCCAACTTATAAGGATTTAAAATTGGGTACAATGATGAATTTGAGAAATGGAAATAGACCCTTAAAGGACTTATGGTTAAAAAATAAATTTTTAATTGGAGATGCACTAGGGCTTGATTTTTTTGAATTAAAGGAAGGGGAAGATTTCATTTTAGTTTATTTTTTCAAAAAAGATAAATTGATGAAAAAATTATCCAACAAAAAAATTTCAGAATTTTTAGATCTCATGGGCTATGAAAATTGTAATCTAGTTGTTGACTATCTCAGATTTTTAAAAAGTAGGTTCAATGACAGCTGTCCTGATGAGATAGGAGTTTTTTTGGGCTATCCTTTAAAGGATGTAATTGATTTTAAGGATCGCCACAAAAAAATTTGCAAGTGCACAGGTTATTGGAAGTGCTTCAACGATGAAGAAAGTTCCAGAAGGGCTTTCGAAAAATTTGACCAAGTAAAAATTGTAGAAATGAAAAGTATTTTAGAAGGGATTTGAGACTGCTTAGGCAGTCTATTTTTATGCTTTATAAAATTATAAATTTTGTCATTCTAGATAAAATAAGCTAGATTATTATGAATTTTTATTATACAATAATATGAAAGCATTATTTATGCTAATGCGTTAAAGAAAAATATACTTATTTTTTACACAGATTATATTTTAAAAAGAAATTTTAGGATTAATATAGAGGTACTATGAAAAAATTAATTTTTAAGTTTTTAGGAAAAGAGCATATAGATGAGATATATGAGCTCACTTCAGAAGTCTATGAAGGCATTGAGAATAAGGAAATTTTTTCTCACGACTCAAAGAGGGACTTGGAACACTTAATTGACAATGGAGGAGCCTTTATAGGTGTCTATGATGGGGACAGACTCGTTGCTTATAGGAGTTTAAAAGTCCCTGACAGAGAAGATAATTTGGCTTATGATGTGGATTTTTTTGTGGATCCTGACAAGGTCATTATCAACGATACTGTCGTCGTCTTAAAGGAATATAGGGGAAGAAATTTACAAAATCTAACTAGAGAAAAGTTGGAAGAAAAGTATAAAGATTCTAAATTTTCTCACAAGATGTCCACAATATCTCCCAAGAATCACAGGTCTTACAAAAATACTTTGGACTCGGGCTACATGCTTGTGGCATTAAAAAAGAAATATCCCGATGAATTTTCAGAAGAGGGTTATGATAGATTTATTTTACTAAAATCAGAAGACATAAATTTTGATTTTACTGGCGAAGAAATAACTATTCACTCAAGTGAAACTGAAAAGTTAAAGGAAGCTTTTGAGGCAAATTATGTAGGTGTAGCTGTAGATGATGATGGTAATATTTTATTTAAAGAGGCAAAGATAGTTTGATTTTTTATTTTAGCAGGTAAAATTAATAAATTTATAAAATGTTAATAATAAAAGAGCTTAGGGTATAATAAAATTACAAGGATATAGTATAAACATAAAATAATATAGTTTAACCATAAGAGGAGGAATTAATTTGGATAAAGGATACAATTTTTTTGAAGATTATATGAATTCACAACAAAAGATGATGAATATGTGGCAAGACTATGCAAAGTCTTTTGGCGGAAGTAACTTCAACCCTTTTAGTGAAGAATATTTGTCAAGTTTTAATAAAATTTTTGGAGATTTAGGAAGTGCAGATTTTTTAAATTACAGAGGTACACCTAGTGAACTTGCACAAAAAATAAAAGATACATCTAAACTTTATTACAGCATTTATGAACTTTATAAAAATATTTATGACAAGAACATTGAGCCAACTAAGGAAAATATGGAAAGAATAATGAAAGAGTATAAGGAAGGCTCACTTCAATACATCAACAATTATCTTTTTCCTTATATTCCTGTAGATCTTCAAAATTTAATCAAGCAATGTATAGGCGCTTGTGAAAGCTATAGAGACACACTTTTGACAGTTTATGGTCCTTGGATGGATACTTCTTCTGACTTAATGGATTCTGTCATGAAGGGAGCTTTTGCTGATCCTAAGGCTTTCCTTGAATTTTTCAAACTTTGGAAGAAAAATTATGGGGAAACTTTTGGAAAGATGTTAAACTCTCCACAATTTGGTATAGACAGAAATTCTTATGAAAGAAATATGAAGACAATAGATAAGTTAATTACATTTATGGGCAATTATCTAGAACTTACCATTATGCTTTCAAATTTAGTTAACGAATCTACTGAAAATGTTGTAAAAGATAGCTTTGAAATGATCAAGAAGGGCGAAGCTCCTAAGACTTATGAAGAGTTTTACAATTATTGGAGAAAGAAAACTTCTGATGAGTTCGATAAATTATTCTATTCTGATGAATTTTCTAAATTTTTAGGCAATTTTGTAGATTCTCTAATGCTACTTAAAATTGACTTAGACCAAGTAATAGAAGAATCACTTAAGTGGTATCCAATTCCAACAAATTCTGATATGGATTCACTTTATAAGACTGTTTACGAACTCAAAAAAGAAGTTAGAACTCTTAGAAAACATATTAGAGACAAAGAATACGAAGAAGAAAAAAAGGACAATAAATAATAGGAGGTTATTGATTTGAAAAATGTTTTTGGAATAGATTATGTTAAGTCAATGTCAGATATGGTCGACTCATACGAAAAACTAATCAAGGGTGTAGATACTCTTATGAATGTTGACTACAGTGGCTTTGACGCAACTCCTAAGGAGCTAATTTTTCAAGAAGACAAGATGAAACTCTACCACTATGAGCCAAAGGTAAAGGATCCAAACAAAATTCCTACCCTAATTGTCTATGCTCTTGTTAACAAACAATATATGATGGACTTGCAAGAAGACAGGTCTCTTATTAAAAACCTATTAGAAGGTGGACAAGATATTTACATCATTGACTGGGGCTATCCAACAATGGATGATAAATATATTGGACTTGAAGACTATATTAACGGCTACATCGACGACTGTGTTGACATAATTAGAAGAAAACACAAGATTGAAAAAGTTAATATTACTGGAATTTGTCAAGGTGGTACTTTCTCCTTTATTTACACTGCAACTCATGGAGAAAAAATTAATGCACTTGTATCACTAGTAACACCAATTGATTTCTCTACAGATGATGGACTTCTATTTAAATGGGGACCATATCTAAATCCTGAAAATATGGTAAAGGCCTTTGGAAATGTGCCAGGAGAATTTATGAATGCAGGTTTTGTATTCTTAAAGCCAATTGACCTAATGATGGACAAGTATGTTGGTGTAATTGATTCTCTTGACGATCCAG
>NZ_KV804685.1:51498-103862 GCF_001811425.1 Peptoniphilus sp. HMSC062D09
TGCCAACTTCCTTCGTATGGAACACTGGATTTTCGATTCACCTGACCAAGTTGGACGAGCATATCAAGAATTCCAAGAAGAAATGTATCACAAAAATAATTTGATTAAGGGAGAATTTTATCTCAATGGCGAAAGAGTTGACCTTAAAAATGTAAAATGTCCAGTGCTTGCAATATTAGGCACAAAGGACAACCAAGTTCCTCCAAATGCTACTAGACCAATACCTAAGGCTGTTGGTTCAAAGGATGTTGAACTTGTTGAAGTTGAAACAGGTCACATTGGCCTCTTTGTATCTGGCAGAAGCCAAAGGGAAGTTGCACCAAAGATTAATGAATTTTTAACAAGCAGATCTAAATAAAAAATTAACCGGGCTTTGATGCTCGGTTTTTTAATTATATTTTAAATTTTGAGGCTCCTTAGTGGAGCTTTTCTTTTTGTATGCCTGAAAAACATAAAGGGACTCCTTAGTAAGAGTCATTATTTGTGACGTGGGGGGAAAATAAAAATCTAAAACTTTAAAAAAAATTTAATCAATTATAAAAAACAATAAAAAAAAGAGTACCAGACTTGGTACTCTTATGGTGCCCAGAGCCGGAATCGAACCAGCGACACGAGGATTTTCAGTCCTCTGCTCTACCGACTGAGCTATCTGGGCAAGTTAATGGTGGGCCTTCAGGGACTTGAACCCGGGACCTACCGGTTATGAGCCGGGCGCTCTAACCAACTGAGCTAAAGGCCCTCACCATTGGCGGAGAAAGAGGGATTTGAACCCTCGCGACCCTAATCGGGACCTACTCCCTTAGCAGGGGAGCCTCTTCAGCCACTTGAGTATTTCTCCAAATCGAAGGTCACTCTTTAGCAACTTACTTTATCTATTCTAACGGACCAGAAGTTTTTTGTCAACTATTTTTTACAAAAAATTTAAAATCTTTTTATACTTTCACCCTATTTAAAGGACCCTGCTCAAGCATTATCTCATACTTTTTAAAAAAAATAAAGGTAAAAAATGATATTGACATAAAATTAAATTGACTATATAATGAATGTATGAACAAATATCGAATCTTAATTCGTGTAATTTTTAGCGTGAGGTAATTATGAATAAATATATTTTTCACTTAAAGGGACTTACTTGTGCAAACTGCGCAGGAAAAATTGAAGAAAAACTTAAAGAGACGCCTGGCATGATAAATCTCAACTACGATTTTTTAAATGATGAGCTTACTTTTGAATCTGAAAAAGAATCTAAGGATTTAAAAAGTGAGATTCAAGATATAGTTGACTCCATAGAAGAGGGTGTAACAGTTACAGAAGATTTAAATGAAGAGATTGAGTATGAAGAGGAAGAAGAGGAGGAAGAAAACTTTTCTATTTACAAGTGTATCTTAGTCTTTTTTGGAATAATAATTCTACATTTTTTAAATCTTCCTGAAAAAATTAGATTTGTCTCTTACATAGTTTTATATGTAATTATTGGATACGATATAGTTAAAGCTTCCATTTCAAAAATTACCACGGGAAATTTTATGGATGAAAAATTTCTAATGACAGTGGCATCTATTGCAGCTATTATTTCTGGAGAATACGCCGAAGCTGTTGCTGTAATGCTATTTTATACTGTTGGAGAAATAATCCAAGATAGGGCTGTAGATAGTTCAAAGAAATCAATTAGAGAAGCCTTAAAATTAAAACCTGAATTTGCGAATTTAAAGAAGGGTGATAAGATAAGTAAAGTTGATCCAACGGAAGTTTCTGTTGGTCAAGTTATTGTAATTATGCCTGGAGAAAAAGTGCCTCTCGATGGAAAAATAATTAAGGGTGCATCAAACCTTGACACTTCAAATATTTCTGGAGAGTTTGCACCAATTTCTCTTGAAGTTGGGGACGAAATCACTTCAGGTTTTGTCAACTTAGACTCATCTCTTGAAGTTGAAGTTACAAAGGAATATAAAGAGGGGACAATTGCAAAAATTATTGACATGGTAAAAAATGCCAGTACAAACAAGGCGAAAGTTGAGAAATTCATCACAAGATTTGCAAAAATTTACACACCAATTGTCATAGGACTTGCAGTCTTACTTTTCCTAGTTTTAAATTTTGCAAGTTCACTAACTTTTAAAGAATCAATTTATAGGGCTGCCATATTTTTGGTAATATCCTGTCCTTGTGCTTTAGCAATTTCTGTTCCTCTTACAATTTTTGCAGGAATTGGCTCTCTTTCAAGAAGATCAATTTTTGTAAAGGGAGGAAATTCTATTGAAGCTTTGACAGATATTGATGGTGTTGCCTTTGATAAGACAGGAACAGTTACTAAGGGCGAATTTACTCTCGCAGAAGTTGAAGAAATAAAGGCTACAAGAGATGAAATTTTGGAAATTGCAGCAGTGGGAGAGATGTACTCAACTCATCCTATTGCAAAGGCAATTGTAAAAAGTTTTAAAACTACAAAGACGCCTGAACACTTAAATAACATTGGTGGAAAGGGAATTGAGTTTGAATTAGATGGCAAATCTTATTTAGTTGGAAATAAAAAATTAATGGACGACTTTTCTTTAAAACTTGAAAAGGAAGGAAGTTCAAATTTTGTAGATGTCTTTGTTGCAGATAAAAATGAAATTTTAGGAATTATAAAACTAAAAGATGAGATAAAAGAAGGCGTTAAGGAAAGTGTAGATAATCTTCACAAGAGGGGCGTAAAAACTTATATGTTCTCTGGCGACAAGGAAAATGTAGTTATGGAAATAGCCACTGAAGTTGGAATAGATTATTACAAGGGCTCACTTCTTCCTGATGACAAGGTTAGGGAAATAAGGGAAATCGAAAAAAATAAAAAGATTGCCTTTGTTGGAGACGGAACTAATGACGCACCTTCTCTTGCAAGCGCCTACCTAGGCATAAGTATGGGCAGCGGATCTGACATCGCCATTGAAACTTCAGATATAGTTTTATTAAAAAATGACATTTCCTCTGTAGTAAGAGCAATTGACATTGCAAAAAAAGTTAAAAAGATTGCCTATCAAAATATTTTTATAGCCCTATTTTTAAAGCTAGTAGTCCTAGTTCTTGGCGCAATAGGATATGTTTCCATGCCACTTGCTGTTTTTGCCGATGTGGGAGTTGCCCTTATCTGTATTTTAAATTCTCTTAGAGTTTTTAAGGAGAAATAAAACATAGTAAAATGCTATGAATTATTAGTGTTAATAAATAGTTGGATAATTTTAAAAATAAATTTTTAAGGTTTTTGAATTTAAAAAACACCATAAAAGCTTATAAAATAGAGAAAATTTATTATTTTTAATAAAATTAATAAAATTTCATCATAAAAAAATAACAATATTTATTGAAAAATTAAAATTATTATGTTACTATTATGACAGAACATTATGAATATAAAAATTCATAAATTTTGGTATAATTTTATGGAGGTAAATTAAATGGCATATGTAATTAACGATTCTTGCATCGCTTGTGGTGCATGTCAACCAGAATGTCCAGTAGGATGTATTTCTGAAGGAGATATCTATACAATTGACGAAGCTCAATGTATCGATTGCGGTAGCTGTGCAGCTGTTTGCCCAGTTGGTGCTCCAAATCCTGAAGACTAATTACTTAAAAGAAAGATAGGTTTCATGCCTATCTTTTTTTATTTTTAAATTTTATTTATTTTTAAAGAGAGAACTGTGTTTTCTCTTTTTTTATTGTAAATTTTTTGAAATAAAGTAAATATTTCACTATAAGTTCACAATTTCGGTTATAATAGATATAAACGAAAAGTTAAGAAATGTTTAATATTTTTATAATAAATATCAAACTTTATTTAAAAAAATATTGAATTAAGGCATTGAAAGTGCAATAATTATTTTTCATTAAATTTTAGTTAATAAAAAATCAATAAAATTAAAATAAATTATTTTAAATGAAGTATTAGAAATTATACTCAATTTGCTTTTAATTTGAAAGGAGAAGTAGAGTATGCTAATTCATATGGGATTAGATGTTGGTTCCACTACTGTAAAACTTGTAATATTAGATGAAAAATTAAATATCTTGTATAAAACTTATAGAAGACATTATTCTGATGTTAGAAAAACTGTAAAGGATGTCATCAATGAAGTTTATAAGGACTTCAAATATGAGACAGTTACTGTAAATGTAACTGGAAGTGGTGGTCTTTCTGTCCACAAATTTTTGGATATAGACTTTATCCAAGAAGTTGTGGCAGGAAGGGAGGCAATATCTTGTTTCATTCCAAAAACTGATGTTGCCATTGAACTTGGTGGCGAAGACTCAAAAATTACTTATTTAAGAGGGTCTGTTGAACAGAGAATGAACAGTATTTGTGCTGGAGGTACTGGTGCCTTTATAGATCAGATGGCGTCTCTTCTTCAGACTGATGCTTCTGGCTTAAATGAAATGGCAAAGGATTATGAAAAAATATATCCAATAGCATCTCGCTGTGGTGTCTTTGCCAAGACTGATGTGCAAGCACTTATTAATCAAGGTGCCAGCAAGTCTGACATAGCAATTTCTGTCTTCCAATCAGTTGTCAACCAAACTATTTCAAACCTTGCTTGTGGCAGACCAATTAGGGGAAATGTAGCCTTTTTAGGTGGACCCCTTCACTTTTTGCCAATGCTAAAGGAAAGATTTGTTGAAACTTTAAATTTAAGTGAAGACGAGATAATTTCACCAGAAAATTCACAAATATTTGTGGCTCTGGGAGCAGCTCTTTCTAGTTTTGATTCAAAGCCAATTTCCTTTGTGGAATTATTTAATCGCGTAAATAAAAGTGCCGACATAAACATCAAGGAAAGTGATGTAATGCCGCCACTTTTCACAAGTGATGAAGAAGTCATAGCCTTTCGTGAAAGACATAAGACTAAGTCACTTAAAAAAGTGGATTTAAAAACTTATAAAGGACCAATTTATTTGGGCATAGACTCAGGATCAACAACATCAAAACTTGTGGCAATTTCTGATAAAAATGAACTACTCTTCAGTTTTTATGGGTCAAACAAGGGCAATCCCCTTGACATAGCCATAGAAAACTTAAAAGAAATATATAAAGAAAAAAATGACAAGGCATATTTTGCTGGCTGTGGCACAACTGGTTATGGGGAAGAATTTTTAAAGGCTGCACTTAACTTAGACTTTGGAGAAGTTGAAACCATAGCTCACTTTACTGCTGCCAAATATTTTGACCCGGAAGTTGACTTTATTTTAGACATTGGCGGACAAGACATGAAGTCCATGAAAATTAGAAATGGCGTAATAGAATCAATACTTCTAAATGAAGCTTGCTCTGCCGGCTGTGGATCCTTCCTTGAAACTTTTGCTCATTCAGTAAATATGAGCGCAGAAGAATTTGCCAAGGAGGCAACATTGTCAAGAAAGCCAGTAGATTTAGGTTCACGCTGTACAGTTTTCATGAATTCCAATGTAAAGCAAGCTCAAAAGGAAGGGGCATCAGTGCCAGATATTTCTGCAGGACTTGCCTATTCTGTAATTAGAAATGCCATTCAAAAGGTAATAAAAATTAGGGACCCTAAGGAGTTAGGCGAACACATAGTAGTTCAAGGCGGCACATTTTTGTCTGATGCTGTCTTAAGAGCCTTCGAAAACTTGACTGGTGTTGATGTTACAAGACCAGACATTGCAGGCCTTATGGGTGCACTTGGAATGGCACTTATTTCTAAAGAAAAATCTACAGGTAAATCTAATTTAATATCTGAGGAAGAATTAGAAAAATTTGAATATAAATCAATTTCAACAAATTGTAGACAATGCACAAATAATTGTGCCCTTTCTGTAAATGTATTTCCCAATGGAAAGAGATACATCACAGGAAACAGGTGCGAAAAGGGAGCAGGTCGCTTAAGAAGTAAAGAAGATGAGCTGCCAAATATGTTCCGCTACAAATACGAAAGGGTCTTTGACTACAAATCACTTCCAGAAAGGGAAGCTAAGCGTGGTCTAGTGGGTATACCTAGAGTTCTAAATATTTATGAAAACTATCCCTTCTGGCATACATTTTTCACAGAGCTTGGATATTCAGTAGTCCTTTCAAGTAAATCGTCAAGAGAAATTTACGAAAAGGGAATAGAGACAATTACCAGTGAAACTGCTTGCTATCCGGCAAAAATTTCTCACGGTCACATAGAAGACCTGATAGAAAAGGGACTTGACTTTATATTTTACCCAGCAGTATTTTATGAAGAAAAGCAATTTGAGAAGGCAGACAACACATTAAACTGTCCTGTGGTGGCAGGTTATTCTGAAGTTATAAAGAACAATGTGGATGCCATAATTGATGGAAAAGTAAAGTTTATGAATCCCTTTATTTCCTTTGACGACAGAAAAAAACTTGAGAAGAGACTTTCTGATGTCTTCGACTTCATACCTAAAGACGAAGTGAAAAAAGCTGTCCGTGCAGCTTATGAAGAGCAAGACAGGTATAGACTTGATGTCTTAAATGAAGGCAATAGAATCTTAGAAGAAGTGACTAAAAAAAATCAAAGGGCAATAGTTTTATCAGGTAGGCCTTATCACATTGACCCAGAAATAAATCACGGCATACCAGAACTAATTACAAGCCTAGGTCTTGCTGTAATTTCTGAAGATGGAATTGCAAGAAATGTTGAAATCGACTCAAGACTTAGAGTCCTAGACCAATGGAATTATCACTCAAGACTTTACAGGGCGGCAAAATTTGTGGGAGAACATGAAAACTTAGAGCTTGTTCAACTTAACTCCTTTGGTTGCGGAATTGATGCAGTTACAACTGACCAAGTTCAACATATTTTAGAGTCCTACAACAAGATTTATACAGCCCTAAAAATTGACGAAGTTTCAAATTTAGGTGCCGTAAAAATTAGAATTAGGTCCTTAATTGAAGCAGCAGAAAAGAGAGAATTTGAAAAAATAGACGCTGAACTTGAAGGACTTCTTGACGATGATCCTGTAATGTTTACAAAGGAAATGAAGGAAGATTATACAATTTTAATGCCGCAAATGTCTCCGCTTCACTTTAGCGTTTTTGAACCAATCCTAAGACATGAGGGAATAAACATTGAACTCCTAGAAGATTCGGGTCACAAGGTTGTCAATGAAGGCTTAAAATATGTAAATAACGACGCTTGTTATCCATCAATTTTTGTAGTTGGACAATTTATGGATGCAGTAAAGTCTGGCAAGTATGACACAAACCGCCTGGCTCTTTTAATGAGTCAAACTGGTGGTGCTTGCAGGGCATCAAACTATGTTGGCTTTATAAGAAAGGCATTAAAGGATGCAGGTTACGGACACGTGCCAGTAATTGGACTTTCCTTCCAAGGAATTGAAAAGCACACAGGTCTTGAATTTGACAAAAAACAATTAGTTAGAATTGGCAGAAAATTAATTCAAGGCATGCTTTACGCAGATCTCATCATGAGACTTACTCAAGCAACGAGACCTTATGAAGTGATAAAGGGTTCAGCAAATATTTTGCGCGACAGATGGATTGACATTACCACATCAGAAGACTTAAATTACAGCAAGAAAACTTTTATATCCAACATTAACAAGATGATTGGAGAATTTAATAGACTTGAAATAAGAAATGAAAAGAAACCAAAAGTTGGAATAGTTGGAGAAATCTTAGTAAAGTATGACCCAGCTGCCAACAATCATGTGGCAGAACTTCTTGAAAAGGAAGGGGCAGAAGTTGTTATTCCTGATTTGACAGATTTTATGATGTATTCCTTTAAGAATGCAAGGGCAAAGGCTGATAAACTTTCAAAGTCAAGACTTACTGCCTTTGTATGTGAAATGGGAATTTCCTATATTGAATCCTACAGAAAGCATATTAGATTGGCACTTGAACCTACAAGGTTTATAGTTCCAGAAAAAATTGAAGAGATAATTGACTATGCAGAAAAGTATGTTGACCTTGGAAACCAATATGGTGAAGGATGGCTTTTGACTGGCGAAATGGTGGAACTAATTGAATCTGGCGTGGAAAATATTGTCTGCGTTCAACCTTTTGGCTGTCTTCCAAATCACATCACAGGCAAGGGCGTCATAAAGGCAATAAGAAATTCCTACGAAAGGGCAAATATCATTCCAATTGATTATGACGCTTCAGCATCAGAAGTTAATCAATTTAACAGAATTAAACTAATGCTTTCACAAGCCAAGAGAAATATGGAACAAGGCGAAGATAAATACAACAGAGGCTATTTAAAGAAAGCTGCCAGCTTAAAAAATTAAAATTTATTAAAGTTTAAAAAATAAAAAGGACAAAAAATTTCCCCTCAGCCTTGAGGGGATTTTTCTTGTCCTAATTTATTAATCTTAATTAAATATAAATTTTCTAAATAAACTCGAAATAATTAGATTTTTTTAAAAATATTTTTCAAAGTTTCATCTTGCAATAAATTATTTGTGCTATCTTGTTTTTTCTTTTCGTCGTTGTAAACTTGGATGTCCTTTTGTGGGTTGTAAGTTTGACCCTTAAGAGCTGCCTCAAAGGAATCCTTAGCTTCTTGCATCTTAACTTGGAAATCATTTAGTTCAATAATAAATTTTTTGGCAGAATCTTCATTTTTAGTCATAATAGATTCCTTAAGTCCAGGCAAAATTTCTAGTGCCTTTTCGCTTGCCCTTACAGTGTAATCGTGAGAGTTTTTAAATTTATCTGGCACGCTCATATTTTTAATTTTATCAACAGTATTTCTAATTTCAGAATCTGCTTTGTCATAGGCAGCATTTAAGTCTGCATCAGAAAGTTTTGCTGCATTTTCAAAGAAACTTGATTTTAAATTGACAATAGATTTAGTCAAATCATTTTGCAAATTTTTAATTTCCTTTACATATACTTCTTCATCAGTTGATAAATCTAGGATTGAAGAATTTGCTGAGTCCTTAATAATTACCTTAAAGTTGTCATTGTCCCACTTAACTTCAGCCTTCAAATTTTCAGCAACAAATCTTAGGGGAACAAAAGTGCGTTCGCTTTTTATAATAGCTGGTGCATCTAGTTCAAGATCTTTTCCATTTACCTTTGCTTTTTTTGAATCAATTTTTAATTCAATGGAAGTATCCTTGCCCTTAACAGTAACAAGTCTTGCATCATTATTCCAACCTACTTCATAACCTAGTGTTTCAGAAATAAATCTAATGGGAACCATGGTTCTGTCATTTTGAATAAAGGGTGCAACGTCTGATTTAATAATTTTTCCATTGTACTCAATTACTGGAGTTCTAGATGCAAATACATTTGAGCTAATAAAAATTAAGATTACTAGTGAGAATATAAGTGATTTAAATTTTTTCATTTAATTCTTCCTCCTTATTTACTTTTACTTGTGTAAGAGTTTGGGTCAAATTGCTTTTCAATATAAATTAAGTTAGAATCCTTGTCACCTTGAAGTTCAATAAAAGCACCATCTCTTTCTGTAGGTGAAACTTCACCCTTGTCATCATCCTTAAAGAATACAATGTATTCTTTGTTTGGTGTGAGAGTCTTAGGAAGGCTTACTTCAATTTGTGATAAGTCGCCCTTATAGTCCTTTAAGAAAGAAGTGTTCATGCCTTCTGCTGTTGAAGTTGAAATTCTAACTCTTGATATGTAATCAGAGTTTTTAATCAGTTCATTAACAGCTTCCTTGTCAAAGTTTGATGTAGTAATTTCTTCTTCGCTAGCTTCTTTTTCTACAGCAACAGAAGATATTTTTGCGTCATTAGTTTTTTCTGCCTTAGCATTTTTTTTGCCACAGCCTGCTAGACTAAGTGCCAAAGTAAAAGATATTAAAACAATTAATAATTTTTTCATAACTACCTCCAATTTAGTTAATTATATCATAAATAAGCTGAAGAAGAATTATATAATTTTAAATTAAGGACAATATGATATAATAAAAAGGGTGATAGAATGCCAAAAGAAGTGCTATTTATTTTAAATAAATTAAATGAAGAAGGCTTTGACGCCTACATTGTAGGAGGTTGCGTCAGGGACAAACTTTTGGGTCTTCATCCTCACGATTATGATATAACAACTTCTGCTGAGCCTAATGAAATTAAAAGAGTTTTTAAAGATTTTAAAACTATATTAATAGGCGAAGAGTTTGGCACAGTTGGCGTTTTAATTGATAAAACTCTTTACGAAGTCACGACTTTTAGGATTGATGGCAAGTATTTAAATTTTAGAAAGCCAGAAAATGTAACTTTTTCAAAAAGTTTAAGAGAAGATTTGAAGAGGCGAGACTTCACAATAAATGCCATGGCTATGGATTCAAATGGAGAGCTTTACGATCCCTTTGGCGGTAAAAAGGACTTAGATGATAAAGTTTTAAGGGCTGTTGGAAGGCCCAATGAAAGAATAAAAGAAGATGCCATAAGAATTTTAAGGGCAATTAGGTTTGCAGGTAGGTTTGATTTTTATATTGAAGATGAACTTTTCGATGCAATTTCCTTTGAAAGAAAACTCCTTAAAAAAATTTCCCCAGAGAGAATTTTTGATGAGTTTTCAAAAATGATAACATCAGAAAGACCTTCTTACTATCTACTTTTAATGGACGAGACGGGAGTTCTCGATGTAATTTTTCCGGAGCTAAAGAGGACAGTTGGCTTCTCACAATTTTCTCCCTACCACGACAAAACTCTCTTTGATCACTTAGTTTGTGTAATGGATGAGGTAAAGCCAGACTTAGCTCTTAGACTTGCGGGGCTTTTTCACGACATATCAAAGGTTGATACACTTTCCATTGGCGAAGATGGCAGGGGACACTTTTACGGTCACGAAGTTTTGGGATCAGATTTAGTTTCTGAAATTTTAAAGAGATATAGAGTCTCCAACAAAATTATTGATAAGGTTAAAATTTTAATTCTAGACCACATGAAGGTTCACAGCGAAATGACAGATAAGGCACTGAGAAGGCAGATAAAAAGAGTGGGAAGAGATAATGTATTGGACCTCTACGACCTTTTAATTGCCGATTGCAGGTGTACTAGAATTGATAGAGATGCAAGCTTTATTATAAAGAGAAAAAATAGGGTAAAAGAACTATTAGATGAAAAAGAAATGAAAACTGAAAAGTTTTTAGAGATAAATGGAAATGACATTAAGGCTTTGGGTTTTAAAGAAGGCAAGATTATTGGGAAAATCTTAAAGATCTTGAAAACTTAGTTTTAGATGACCCAGAGAAAAACAAGAGAGATTACTTAATAGATTATATAGATAAAAATTACAGGTGATAAAATGACAAGATTATTTGGAACAGACGGAGTTCGTGGCATTGCCAATCAAAAACTAACTCCAAAACTATGCTACGATATTGGAAGGGCAGCTGCCTTTGTACTTACAAAGAATAAAAAGGGAAAAGTTTTAGTTGGAAGAGATACAAGACTTTCAGGCGACTTAGTAGAATCTGCTCTTATTGCAGGCTTTATGAGCCTTGGACTTGATGTAGATGTGGCTGGAGTGATTCCTACACCAGGAGTAGCCTACCTCACTAGGACTGGAGACTACCTTTGCGGAGTTTCTATTTCTGCCTCACACAATCCCTTTGAATACAATGGCATAAAGTTTTTCTCTAGCGATGGACTTAAACTTGACGACAGTCTCGAAGATGACATTGAAGAAAAAGTTCTTTCTACTACAAAAATTTATAAAGATGTAACGGGAGAACAAGTGGGAAGAGTAAATAGGTCTCATGAATTTACAGAAAAATACATTTCTTACTTAAAGGGACTTACTGATGAGAGGTTTGATGGATTTGAAGTTGCAGTAGATGCAGGAAATGGCGCTCAATCCTTTATAGCAGAAGAAGTTTTAAAATCCTATGGAGCAAGGGTAAAAATTATAAATAATGAGCCCAATGGCAAAAATATCAACGATAAGTGCGGCTCAACAAATCCAAAATTAATTGAAGAACTAGTAAAAAAAGAAAAATCAAATATTGGCATGAGTTTTGACGGAGATGCAGACAGGATTATTGCTGTTGACGAAGAGGGGAAAATTGTTGATGGCGACCACATCTTGGCAATTGCTGCAACATACCTAAAGGAAAATAATAAACTTAATAATAATGCAGCTGTGGGAACTATAATGTCAAATATGGGCCTCAAAAAATATCTTGAGTCCATAGGCGTGGATTTTATCGAGACAAAAGTTGGCGACAGATACATTTTAGAGAGGATGTTAAAGGACGACTATATAATTGGGGCAGAACAATCTGGTCATGTCATCTTCCTTGACTACAATACAACTGGCGACGGACTTGCAACGGGAATACATCTTTTGGGAATCATGAAAAAAACTGGCAAAAAATTGTCAGAATTAAATGGACTTATGAAAGATTATCCACAAGTTTTAAAAAATGCAAGGGTTAGAGACGAATTAAAAAATAGATATGAAGAATTTCCTGATATAATTAAGGCAATAAAGGAAGTGGAAGAAGCTTATCACGGAAGTGGAAGAGTTGTAATTAGACCATCTGGTACAGAAGCTCTTGTTCGCGTTATGATCGAAGGCGAAGACACTTATAAACTTTCACAAGATGCTGATAAACTAGTAAAAATTATTGAAGAGAAATTGAATTAGGAGCATATAATGTACAAAATAATATCAGATACAAGTTGTGATTTATCAAAAGAAGAAGTAAAAGAATTGGGAATTGAATATGTGCCCTTTAAAATTGCCATTGATGGTGTTGAGTATGAAGATGATTACAATTTAAACATGGAAGAATACTTGGATAAAATGGAAAAGACAGAAAATGCAATAAAGACAGCTTGTCCATCACCCTATGATTATTTAAAAATTATTGAAGAAAATTCCGACAAGGACCTTTATATTCTTACAATTTCCTCAAAATTATCTGGATCTTACAATTCTGCCAAAATTGCAGAACAGGAAGCAAGGGAAAAATTTAAGGACATAAAAATTCATGTAATTGACACAAAGGCAGCCTCAGCAGGACACACAAGAGTGGTTTTAAAACTTTTAGATTTAGTTAAGGATAAAAGTTTTGAAGAAGTTGTGCCTGCCATCGAAAGTGAAGTCAACAATTCTACAACTATGTTTGTCCTTGAAAGCATGAAAAATTTAATAAAAAACGGAAGAATAAAAAAGTCTGCTGGTCTCATTGCCAATGTCTTAAATATTAGACCTATTATGATTTCAAAGGATGGAGATATTGAGCTATTTGAGATCAATCGTGGAATAAAAAAATCTCTTGATAAGATGATTAAGGCAATTGGAAGTGAATGCAAAGCAGGCGCCCCAAATCTTATTACAATTTCCTATGTCAAGAACAAAGAGCGTGCAGAGCAAATTAAAGATAAAATTGAAGAACTATACCAAGGTGCAATAGTTCACGTGAGACATACTAATGGTCTTTCCTCTGGATACGCAGACATTGGAGGTATTGTCATAGGTTTTTGAGGTGAATTATGAGAAAAAGCGAAAATGAAAAAAATTTTGAAGAAAAAATTAATACTGCTTTTAGAGAAGAAAATTTTAAAGAGATTGGCGATTTAATTGGCGAAGGAATCGACACTGCCATTGATGTTACAAAGTCATCTCTTAACAAATTTATAAATAAAAATAAGGTGGATTTGCCCTACAGCGTGCAAAATGACGACAGAATAATAAACCAAAACCCAAAAACTGTTAAAAGAGTGAAGACTTTGGGCTTTATTGCCAAGGCTTCAATAGTTTTTCATCTATTTGCACTCTTTGGATTTCTAATGGACATGTTTGATACTTATGGAACAATTAGAGAAGATCTCCCAGCTTTAATTTTTTGGGTAATACCTGCCCTTGTTATTTCTTTCTATATAAATTACAGAGTAAAAAAAGATAAGAATCAAATAATTAGGTTTAGAAAGTACAATCGTGAAATTGGAAATAATACAGTAATTCCAACAGCTGACCTTGCTGCTATAACTGCAAAGCCAATTGATTTTACAATAAATGATCTCTTAAATATGATTGAAAAGGACTATTACAGACAAGCTAGGATTGTGGAAAATGGAGAACTTTTTATATTAGATTCCAATACCTATAAGCTCTACAAGGAAGAAATGCTTCGCGACCCCAAGGAAAGGTATGAGGAGCTAGAGGATAAGGAAAGTAATGCTCTTGTAGAAGAATATTTATCTAGGGCAAAAAGAGATGTTACAGCTTTAACAGAAATGACTCCAAAACTTAGAGAGCCAATGAAAGCTAAGATATCTGAATTTTTACAAATAGTGGGAAAGATTTTTGAACTTTTAAAGGAAAATCCAAATACAGCAAAGGATTTAGACAAGGTCATAAATTTTTACTTGCCAACCACAGTAAAACTCATGGATAATTACATCGACCTAAGTGAAAAACCAACAGATTCAGTAAAATCATCTTTAAAATCCATGGAGCAAACTATGGATTTAGTAAATGATGGATTTATGAAAATGTTAGATAATATTTACCAAGAAAAAATCATGGACCTTTCAAGTGACATGAGCGTTTTAAAATCAATGCTTAGACAAGAAGGACTTTTAGACCAAGATAACTTTAATTTAGGAGGAAAATAAAATGGATAAAGAAATAAAATTATCCTTAACAGATGATTTCGAAGATCTAAATAAAGACAATGTATTACATGAAATGAAATTAGTTGACGAAAAAAATGAAGTGAGATTAAGTCCTGAAGAAGAAAAACAAGTTGAGGAATTTGCAAAGACAATTGATATAACAAATTCAAATATAGTTTTGCAATATGGAATTGGCGCACAGAGAAAAATTTCTAACTTTTCAGAAAAAACTCTTGAAAGTGTCAAGACTAAAGACCTTGGCGAAGTTGGCGACTTGCTTTCTGGAGTTGTAAATGAACTAAAGAGCTTTGATGTAGATGAAGATGACAACAAACTAGTTGGATTTTTCAAAAAGCAACTTAATAGTGTCACTTCTTTAAAGACAAAATACGATTCTGCAGAAAAAAATGTAAACAACATTATAAAGGCACTTGAAGACCATCAAGTCACTCTCATGAAAGACATTGCCATGCTTGACCAGATGTATGAACTAAATGAAAATTATTACAAAGAACTTAGCATGTACATACTTGCTGGCAGAAAAAAACTGGAAGAAGCTACAAATGTTGAACTTCCAAAACTTCAAGCAAAGGCACAGGAGACAAACCTACCTGTAGATGCACAAGTGGCAAATGATTATGTAAATATGATTAGCAGGTTTGAGAAGAAACTTCACGATTTGGACTTAACTAGAATGGTTTCAATTCAAATGGCGCCACAAATTAGAATGGTGCAATCATCAAACACAGTTATGGTTGAAAAAATTCAATCCACAATTGTAAATACAATTCCACTTTGGAAGTCTCAAATGGTAATTGCCCTAGGTGCAAATCACTCAAAGGAAGCTGCCAAGAGCACCAAGGAAGTAACTGATTTAACTAATAAACTTTTGAAGAAAAATGCAGAGACCTTAAAGCAAACTACAGTTGACACTGCAAGGCTTTCTGAAAGAGGAATAGTCGACATAGACACAATTAAGCACACAAATGACCAACTTATATCTGCTTTAAATGAAGTTCGTCAAATTCAAATTGAAGGCCACAAGAAGCGTGAAGAAGCATCCCTTGAATTAAGAAAGATTGAAGAAAACTTAAAGTCTTCACTAATAGAAATTGCAAATAAATAATTTTAAATTTAAAAAACTTAATAAAATGATAAAAGCCGAGAAGAAATCTTCTCGGCAATTTTTTTCATAAAATATTTTTTAAAATTTAAAAATTTATCTAAAGCTTATTTTTCCATCTTCAATTGAATCAATAATGGCAAGGGAAAGTAAATCGTAGCCCATATCCCTTATAATTTTGCCGCCTTCTTGGAATCCCTTTTCTATGGCAACTGATACTCCAGATACAGTTGCGCCTGACTGGTTTGCAACATCAATTAGTCCCTTTAGGGCATTTCCTTCAGCCAAAAAGTCATCGATTATAAGTAAATTGTCTTCAGGAGACAAAAATCTTTTAGAAACTGTAATTGTATAATTTTTCTTTGTAGTAAAGGATTCAACCTTTGATTCATAGACATCGTCACCAATGTTTAAAGTTTTTTGCTTTTTACAAAAGACAACCATGGCATCGTCAAAATGTTTTGATGCAACAGTGGCAAGGGCAATGCCGCTTGCCTCAATTGTTAGGATTTTATTTATTTTTTTATCTTTAAAATAGGATGCCATTTCTTCAGCAAGCTTATCTAAAAATTTTATGTCAAGTTGGTGATTTAAAAATGAATCTACCTTTACAATATTTCCATCTAAAATTCTTCCGTCTTTAATAATTCTTTCTTCTAATAATTTCATTTTACACCTCTCGATTTATTTTAAGTCATTAGGATAAACTAATCAAGACCAGTAATTATTTATTAAAAAAATATCTACTGTGGTATAATAAAGACATGAAGTACATATTTTTATTATTAGTTTTATTGACGGCATGCACAAAGGATACTCTAATAGATTCAGCTTCTGCAAATAATATAAGTGCAGAAATTATTTCGCAGGACAAGAAGTTTGGATATGATTTAAAAATTAAATCTGAAGGAAATGAATTTATAATTGATGTTGAGGACCTTAAACCATGGAAAGTTGATTTTTGTAATGTTGATGGAGGTGAGATGGAGCTTGCACTTGGCGTTTACAAAAAGACACCCTTTGATCCAAAATTTGATAGGAGATGTTTCTTATACAATATTGACTTTCAAAATAGAAAGTTAAAGCCAAAACTTAGGATTTCAAGACTATATAATCCTATTGTGGATTTTAATTTGTGCGATATTGATGGCGACTCTTACGACGAAATTATTTCAATCGAAAAAAATATTGATGGCAATTTTTTATTTGGAGTCTATGACTGGACTAATTTTGCCTTTCAAAGAAACCACGGCAGCATAATTTTAAAGGATGAGCCAAAGTTTTTAGATAAGGAGAAAAAAGTTGAAATAGCTGGTAGCGAGAGAGAATTATATTTAGAAGGAGATGAAATAAAATGGAAGTAAGGAAAAAAATACTTATTGCTTCACTTATAGGGCTTTCACTTCTAACTGCTTGTAAAAAAGATAAAGTAGAAGAAAGTCCAAAGGAAGAAGCAAAAATTGAAATGCAGGACACAAAATTTTTAGATGAAATGGAAAATAAAACTACCTATATTGACTACAAGCTTTCTCAGTTTACACCAAGTGTGAAAGATTATAAAGTAGCTGAAGATTTTTCCAATGTAGTAAATTTTTCTGAATTTGGAAATTTTACGCCTAAGCAAAAAGAAATGCTTCTAAAAAATGGTTTTGTAATCACTAAGCCAAAAAATTTAAAAGATAATGCCTATAGTGAAGAACCATGGAATTACGAATTTGACCAAATTCATCAAATTTATGAAGATAACGAGTATAAAAACTTAGCAAGTTTTGTGACAACTGATTCAGTAACTCACATCTTCCACATTTTTTATGATGGATTTTTGAGAAATTTGGAAAAAGATGAGCTTTATCCAAAATCTATTGACTTAAATAAAAGATTGTTAGCAGAAAATATAAATCTTTTTAATGAAATAAAAAATGAAAGGTTAAGGGACATACAAATAAAAAATATTGCCTTTATTGCTACAGGACTTAAGCTTTTGGGAAGCGAGCCAGAAAATTTGCCAGGAAAGGCAAAAGAATTAGTTGACGAAGAGATGAAAAATGTATCACAAGGAGAAGTTTGGCCATCTAATATAAATGAAAGAAACGTTGACTATTCACAACTTAAACCAAGAGGACACTACACAAGAAGCGAAGAATTAAAAAAATATTTTAAAGGAACAATGTATTTTGGTCAAGTTGGACTATTTATTGATAAGGATGATAAGCCTGATGAAGACAGTATCTTGCAAGGACTACTTTTAACACACTCAATTTATAAAAATCCTGAAATTCTAAAGACTTGGGAAGATTTAGTTGAGCCAATTGACTTTTTAGTTGAATCAGCCGATGACCTTTCTATAAGAGAGTATGCAAGGACGCTTTATGGAGTCTACGGAAAAGATTTTGATATAAATAAATTAGATGATGAGAAAAATTTAAGTAGTGCCTATAAAGTTTTAAGCCAGTATCCAGATCCACAAGTTGCTGGTTTTATGGGCAAGTCCTTTAGATTTATGCCACAAAGAGCAGTTATGGATAGCGTATTAATGCAAAATGTCGTTGACATAGCAAGGGATGACAAGCCATCTGATAGACCAATTTATTCTGGTCTTGACCTTATGACTTCCTTTGGTAATGAAAAGGCATTGGAAATTCAAAAAGAAGATCCTTATAATTCTCACTGGGATAAGTACAAGGAAAGGACAGATGAAAATATTTCTACTGTTGAGAAGATGGAAGATTTAGACTGGCAAAAGAATATGTATCGTGGCTGGCTATGGATGCTAAAGTCCTATGACCAAAAATTTGGCGAGGGCTATCCAATGTTTATGAGAAATGATGCTTGGGAAAGAAAAGACCTTGTATCTGCCCTTGGTTCCTTTGCAGAGTTAAAACACGACACAGTTTTATATGGCAAGGCTCTCATGGCAGAGATGGGTGGCGGAGGAGATACTGATATTCCAAAATCCTATGTTGAACCAAATGTAGAGCTTTACGAAAAATTAAATTGGCTTCTTGAATTTACAAAGGTCAATTTAAAAAATCGCGATATGTTAAGTGAAAAGTATGAAGAAAAAATAAATAACTTCCAAGCCATGGTAGTGAAGTTTAGAGACCTTTCTATTAAGGAACTTCAAAATGAGCCTCTTACAGAAGATGAAACTTTAGATTTGTTATACATTGGTGGAGAAATGGAAAGACTAATGGTGGATTTTGTTGAGTCTTCTGATGAAAATGAAGTTATGTATTGGTATGAAATACAAAATGCAACAGATAGGAGAATGCCAGTAGTAGTTGACTTAATGAGAGTTGTAGAAAATAGCGTAGGTCTTCCTAAGGATGAAATTTTTAGCATAGGAACAGGTAAGCCAATGGAAATTTTTGTAATTTATCCTCACCAAGGAAAACTTTACATGGGTAGGGGCGCAACTTTCTCTTACTACGAATTTTTAAATAAGGAAAGACTTACTGATGAAGTTTGGCAAAAGATGGTTTATGATGAAGCAACTGGTTTTCCAACTTGGTACAAGGACCTTGTAACAGAAGAAAAGGAAGCTATAGAATTTGATAGCTATGGACCAGATTATGAAGAAAGCATGTATAAAGAATAGTTAAAGAGGGCGAGTCCCTCTTTTTTTCTTGCAAAATTTTAAATTTGAAATTAACATGTGTTATAATGTTTTGAGGTGATAATATGCTTTTAGAATTAGTTGAAAAGAGAAGAAGTATAAGAAAATTTACTGACGAAAAAGTTTCTGATGAGGACTTAAAGGAAATTTTAACTATTGCACTTCATGCCCCAACGGCAAAAAATAGAAATCCAGTGAGGTATATTGTAATTCGAGATAAAAAAAGGCTAGAAGAACTATCTCACTATAAAATAAATGGAGCAGGCTTTTTAGCTGGAGCAGATCTTGCCATTGCTGTTCTTACAGACACAGAAATTGCACCAAATACCAACCATCAAGATGCATCTATAGCTGCAACTTTTATTTTACTTGCCGCAGCTGACTTAGATCTTGGTGCAACTTGGGCAAATGTAGTTGATGCAAGACATGAATCTGGAATTTCTGCTCAAGAATTTTTGCACAAATTCTTTGACTTAGAGGACAAGTTTGATGTGGAATGTATAATTGGCATAGGTCATCCCGCAGAAGAAAAGTCAGAAAAAGTTCCCTTTGAATATTCTGAAAATGTATTTGAGGATCTCAATGATAAAGTTAAATAATTTAGAAGAAACAGAAAAATTTGGAAGGTTTTTGGGAGAAAATTTAAGACCAGGAGATGTTCTTTGCCTCAACGGAGACTTGGGGGCAGGCAAGACAACCTTAACGAAGAGCATTGCCCTTGGACTTGGCATTGATGATTATGTAACTAGTCCAACTTTTACCATAGTCAATGAATATTATGGCAAGATTAACCTCTATCACATTGACACCTATCGCCTTGACGACAAAGTTGATGTGGCTTATCTTGGCTTTGATGAGTACTTTTATTCTGATGGCGTGACAATAGTGGAATGGGCAGAAAAAATTAAGGAGGCTCTTCCAGAGGAATATATTGAGATAAATATTTCATCAAGTGGAGACACTAGAGAGCTTGAAATTAATTTTATTGGCAATAGATTTGAAAAGCTGAAGGAGAAATTAAATGAAAGTTTTGGGAATTGACACTTCTACAAAGACAACGGCAATAGGACTTATTGAAGACGAGGAAGTCCTTTGCGATTACAATTTAACAGGTCGCGTGGCCCACTCTGAATCTGTAACAGATATGATTCATGAAATTTTTAAAAAATTTGAATTTACCCTAGAAGACATAGATTTAATTGCAGTGGGTCTAGGTCCAGGTTCTTTTACAGGTCTAAGAATTGGCATAACTATAGCCAAGGTCATGGCTTTTGCCCTTGATGTAGATGTAATTGGAGTTTCATCTCTTCTTGCAAATTCCATGTCAGATTATGGTCTTGTGTCAACAATAGTTGATGCAAGGCGTGGCAATGTCTATGCTTCAATAATAAAAAATGAGGATGAGCCAGAGGTTCTATTTGAAGATGAAATTTTATCCTTTGAGAAATTCAAAGATGAACTCAAAAAATATCGAGAAATAACTATTGCAGGACTTGATGGAGATAAATTTATTGGAGAAATTAGTAATGGCAAATTGTCAAAAAATAAGGCAATGAGGGGCTCAAACATTGCAAGGCTTGGTCTAATAGATTACAAAAAGAATGGTCCCATGGATGCCTTTAATTTAGTTCCTAATTATTTGAAAATTTCTCAGGCAGAAGCACAATATGAAAAGAATAACGAGACTGGCAAATAAAAATGATGTAGATGGAATCTATGAAATCGAAGCAGCAAACTTCGACTTTCCTTGGTCAAAAAATGCCATAGAAAATTCCATTATAAATGATGACTTGCAGGACATAGTAATAACTGAAGTTGATGGAATCTTAGTAGGCTACATCAGCTACATGATAGTCTTCGATGAGATTCACATCGCAAATGTTGCTGTGAGAAGTGAATACAGGGGACAAAAAATTTCTCTTGACCTCTTTGATTTTTTGACAAAAAAAGCAGATGAGGAGAAATTAAAAATAACTTTAGAAGTTGCAGAGAAAAATAAAATTGCAATTAATTTATACAGAAAATATAATTTTAAAATATCAGGAATGAGAAAAAATTATTACGGCATTGACAGAGATGCCTATATAATGTGGAGGGAGTGATGAGATGAAAGTTTTGGCAGTGGAATCATCATGCGATGAAACTTCAGTTGCCGTCGTGAAAGATGGTCGCGAAGTTTATTCAAATGTAATTGCATCCCAAATTGACACTCACAAAAAATTTGGCGGAGTTGTGCCTGAAATTGCATCAAGACAACATGTTGAGGCTATAAATACAGTCTTAAAGGAAGGACTTGACCAGGCGGGCGTAAAATTAGATGACATAGATATTATTGCAGCTACAAAGGGACCAGGGCTTATTGGTGCACTTTTAGTTGGACTTAGTGCAGGGAAGGCTCTTGCACTTGCTACAGGTAAGCCTTTTGTTGGAGTTAACCACATAGTTGGTCATGTGTGTGCCAATTATATTTCCTTTAAGGATTTAGAGCCTCCATTTATTGGCCTAATTATTTCTGGTGGTCACACTTATTTAATTGAAGTTAAGGACTATGTTGACTTTACTCTTCATGGAAGGACTGTTGACGATGCAGTGGGAGAAGCCTTTGATAAGGTTGCAAGATCCCTTGGACTTGCTTATCCAGGTGGACCACTAATTGATGCTCTTGCAAAAAAGGGAAAAGAGACAATTGAATTTCCAAGAGTAATGATTAAGGAAGACAATTACAATTTTTCCTTTAGTGGACTTAAGACAGCCGTCCTAAATTATTTAAACAGCACAAGGCTTCGTGGCGAAGAAATTATAACAGAAGATGTGTGCAAGTCCTTCCAAGAGGCAGTAGTTGATGTCCTTCTTGAAAAATCCTTTAGACTTGCAAGGGAAAAGAATATGGATAAAATTGTTCTCTGCGGCGGAGTTTCTGCCAACTCAAGAATTAGAGAGGCCTTTGAAGAAAGGGGAAGAGAAGAAAATATAAAAATTTTCTATCCTGAACTTAAACTTTGCACGGACAATGCAGCCATGATTGCATCAGCTGCCTATTACGAATACATGGCAGGAAAAGTTGATGAAGAAAATTTTGCAAATCCAAACTTAGGATTAAAGTAAATTTGCTAAAAAATAAAAAGTGCATCTCTGCACTCTTTATAAATTATTTATAAATTTTAAAATTTCCATCTTAGAAAGATTATTTTCAAAAACTTCCAAGTGGTCAATGCCCATTATGTCGTGGGCATTTTTTATGCCTTCTTGCACTAATTTTTCTACAGAATAAAGTTCTCCAAAGTCAGAATTTTTAGAAGAGATGAAAAATAAATTGCAAATTTTATTTACATTTCTCTTGTAACTTTCTCCAGGAATTTTTTTGTAGTTTTCAAAAACTGAAATGCTTACATTTTTTAAATTAAATCTTAAATCTGCATAATTTTCTTCCAAGTTAAAAAGCTTAATTAGTGCGAAGAAGAAGTCTTCGCCATTTAATGCCTTAAAAGCATTACCTACGAAAATGGAATTTTTATTTGGATTTAAAATTTTTAAAATTACCTCATTGCCAATAATTTTTGCAGAGATGCCAGACTTTACTTTAAAGATGAAAAAATCATTATCTTGCAAATTTTTCTTTAATTTCTTTATAAAGGAGTCGTCAGAAAATTCTAAATTGACAAATAAAATTGATGAGTCTCTAGTCTTTCCCTCGATTTCCTTGTAAATATTTTGTGTAGAAAAATTATTTTTTGAAATGTAGCTAGATAAAATTTTTTCAGGAATGTTTGTTGTGTTTCCCAATGCCAAATTTGACAGATAAGTTGGAGATTCAATGGAAATAATGTCCTTTAAATCAGTTAAAACTTCTTCAACTTGCTCATTCTTTTCAAAAGTTAGTTTATCTACATAATTATCTTTGGCAATGAAGTCGATAAACTTATACTCGTCATAAAAGTTTACGCCAAGTTCAATTAAATAGTCCCTTAAAAATTTATAAATTCTATCTGTATCCAGATCAAAATAAGATTCTGAGCCTATAAAATCTGATAAAGCTTCCTTTAATTCAAGAACAGGAGAAGTTGACTTCAAGTTGTAGATGCTAGCCAAGTAATAAAATAAATTTGAACTTAAAAAGTCAGAGAACAAAAAGTATTGTTCAAGGGAAGTTTTATCATCTAAGTCCATGGGATAAAGCATTAGCTTGTATAATTTCTTTTTGCTTGCTTCATCAACTTCTAAAACTTTAGAAAATTTATTTAAGGATAAGTCCAAAAGCATGGGCTTTTCTTTTTTTGCAATTTTTTCAGAGATTTTGTTTAATTCATCTTCATCTAAAATATTCTTCAACACTTCATAGGTGTTTTTAAAATTAAATTCTGAAAACCTATTGTCAAAGGTTGGGTAATTATTTTCGCCTTCCTTTATTTTTACAAATTCGTTAAAGTTCTTAGTGTAAATATTTATATTAAGTGGCGATAAATTTGCGTGATTTATAAGAGCGTAGGCAAGGGCTAAATTGCCAAAGCCGTCGCCAAGTAAGTAAGCTTTTGAGTTTTCGTCGCGATTAGGCATTAAGACTTTTACATCATCATCGGAGACTTTTTTTGCAGCAAAAATGGCAGCAGAAATTGTTGCAGCTGCAATAGCTAATTTTTTGATGTCATCTTTTCTTGACATAATCTCACCTCAATTTAATTTTACCCAATTTTTACAAGACTTAATTCAATTTGTTAAATTGTTTTTTTACAAGTATAATAAGGACTGGAGGGATTAACTTGAAAAATTATAAATTAATCGAAGAAAAATATATAGACGAAGTTGCATCAAATTGCAAGGTCTATTCTCATATAAAAACTGGCGCAAAAGTGTTGACACTGGAAAATAATGACGACAACAAGGCCTTTGGCATAGGTTTTAGAACTCCACCTGAAAGGGGCAATGGAGTTTGCCATATTGTTGAGCACTGCGTACTTTCTGGCTCAAGAAAATTTAAAACTAAGGAGCCCTTTATGGATTTGATAAAGTCATCACTGCAAACTTTTTTAAATGCCATGACTTTTCCAGACAAGACAATTTATCCTGTGTCAAGTCGAAATGAAAAGGACTTTTATAACTTAATGGATGTCTATTTAGATGCAGTTTTTTATCCAAGCATCTATGAAGAAGAAAAAATATTTCTACAAGAAGGTTGGCACTACGATTTAAAAAGTGAAGATGACGAATTAAAATACAATGGCGTTGTCTACAACGAAATGAAGGGAGTTTATTCTTCATCAGAAAATATTGTATCTGATGCCATGATATTTAATCTTCACGAAAACTCATCCTATGGAGTGGACTCTGGTGGCGACCCAAAATTAATACCAAGCCTTTCCTATGAGGAATTTAAAAATTATCACAAAAAATATTATCATCCATCAAATTCTTACATTTATCTTTATGGAAATCAAAATATGGAAGAGGCTCTTGATTTTATAGACAAAAATTATTTAGCTGACTTTGATAGACAAGAAATAAATTCAGAAATAATTTTAAATTATGAATTAAAGGTTACTAAGGATGTTGAGATTACTTTTTCTGCATCAAAGGAAGAGATGAAGGAAAAAATCGACTATCTTTCCAAGGGTTGGACTATTGGCTATGCTGATTCAAAGATGGATGTCTTCATGCGCGACTTTTTGGCTGAACTTTTAATTGATGCCCAAGCTGGACCACTTAAAAAGGCAATTCTTGAGGCAGGCCTTGCTGAAGATGTTTATTCAGAAACTTCATCTTCACTTCCACTAGACCTTTCCATTGTCCTAAAAAACACTGACGCAGATAAAAAAGATGAGTTTTTAAAAATTTTAGATGAAACCTTAAGGAACTTAGTGGAAAATGGTATTGACAGAGATCTTCTTGAAGCAACTTTAAATAAATTTGAATTTATCTTTAGAGAAGGCGGCGGCACACAAAAGGCAATAATTTACTATATAAGGGCCCTTAACTCATGGCTTTACGACCAGTCACCACTAGATGCCCTATATTACAACGATGTTTTATCTGAAGTTAAGGAAAAACTTGATGACAAGTTCGTGGAAAATTACATCAAGGAAAAATTAATTGACAATAATTATTCTGTAAACTTATCTGCAAGACCTGAACTTGATAAAAATGAAAGAGAAGAAAAAGATTTAAGGGAAAAACTAAAAACTTTAAAGGAAAAAATGACTAAGGAAGAAAGGGAAGAAGTCATCAAAAAAAGCCTTGAACTAGAAAAATATCAAAGCCAGGAAGACTCTCTTGAAGCAAAAGGAACTATTCCATCTTTGGAACTTTCTGACATTGACGAAAAAGTCACAGACTATGAATTGGAAGAAGATAAAATTAAAGATGTGCTTTACCTAAAGTCTAATCAAGAGACAAATGGCATTGTCTACACAACAATTTCTCACGATATTTCTTTTATTGAAAAAGAAGAAATCGAAACAATGTCCCTTCTTCTATCCTTAATCGGACTAATTGACACGAAAAATTATTCTTACGAAAAATTAAATAACGAAATTTACAAATCAACTGGTGGCATTAGTTTTAATCCAACTGTCTATGTTGACTCAAAGGACAAGGAAAAATATTCTCTTAGAATGAACATCAAGATGAAATCTACTGCAGACAATGTAAAGAGGGGCCTTGAAATAGTTAAAGAAATTATGAATAATTCACTTCTCGATTCAAAAAAGAGAATTAAGGAACTTTTAAACATTTTGAAGTCAAGAGTTGAGTCCACTATGCTACAAAATGGACATCAATTTATAATTTCAATTTTAAAATCTTACTACTCAAGGGTTGCAGACCTTCAATCTCACCTAGGGGGACTTGATTATTATGACTTCATGAGAGATTTAGTGGAAAACTTTGAAGACAGATGGGAAGAATTTGAAAAAGAATCTGAAAAAATTTATAAGAAATTATTTGTAAGAGATAATCTAATAATTTCAACAACGGGAAATATTTCTGACTTAAATAAAATTAAGGATGACTTAAAAAATTATATAGAAAAATTAGAAGTTAAGAATGTAAAGCCTTGCCCATATGAATTTAAAAGTGACAATAAAAATGAAGGGCTCTATACAACTTCTAATGTAGTCTATGTGTCAAAGGGCTACGACCTTGAAGAACTTGGCATAAAATACACAGGCGACCTTACAGTTCTTGCCAACATATTAAATTCATCCTACCTTCACAACGAAATCAGAGCAAAGGGTGGAGCCTACGGTGCAGGTATTACCATTGGAAGAAATGGGGACATGGCAACTTACTCCTACAGAGACCCAAATTTGAAAAACACTGTAGAAGTTTATGATAGCATTGGAAAATTTGTTGAGAATTTAAAAATGTCAGAGGTCGACTTAAAGGACTTTATCATAGGTTCTATGAATGCCTTTGACCCACTTTTATCGCCAGAACAAATTGGAGATATAAATTTATCAAGATTTATAACTGGACTCACAGCAGAAGATATAGAAAAATCTAAAAAAGAAGCCTTGGAAACTAAGGTAGAAAAATTAAATTCCTATGGAAAAATATTTGATAAGGCAATGAAGAAAAATTATCTAGCAGCCTTTGGCAGTGAAAGTATAATAAGAGAAGACGGAGACCTATTTAAGGAAATTAAATCTATTAAATAGTTGGAGGATTTATGCTAAATTATCCAAAAATATTAGAAAAAATTGAAAAATTAATGAAAGAGGCGGGAGAAATTTTCTTTGATCTTGATCCAAAAAATAATTTTGAGATGAAGGGCAGAAATGATTTCGTAACTGAAGTTGATTTTGAAGTCCAAGAATTTTTAGAAAAAAATCTTTTAAATTTAATTGAGGGATCCAACCTCTTGGCAGAAGAAAAGGGCAAGTCCAGTGAAGACTTAAAGGATTATACATGGGTTTTGGATCCCGTAGACGGCACGACAAATTTAGTTCACGGCTTTAACCACTCTGTCATAAGCCTTGCACTTTTGGTAAAATCAGAAATTGTTCTTGGAGCAATTTATGATCCCTTTAGAGATGAATTTTTCTCTGCAATTAAGGGTCAAGGTGCAAAACTAAATGGCGGTGAGATAAAAGTCTCTCCTGATAAAAATTTTTCAGACACCCTAATTGGAGCTGGCACTGGTGGAGGAAGAGCTGGTCGTTCTGATGAGACCTTTGAAATGCTGAGGTTTATCTTTGATAGGACTAATGGCATAAGAAGGCTTGGCACTGCCGCCCTAGAGATGTGTTATGCAGCTTGTGGCAGGTACGATGCCTTTATAGATGATGCACTTAATCTTTGGGACTATGCTGCTGGCACTTTAATCGTTAGAGAAGCAGGTGGTCTTGTTATAAATATGCATGGAGAAGAGGTAAACTGTGAGAGACACGGCGGCATAATTTGCGGCAACAGACTGGCAGTGGAAGAACTGAAAAGATTTATATATTGATAGCACGGCTTATGCCGTGTTTTTTTTTTAACTTTTTAAAAGACAATAAAGGGGATATAATTAAAATAAGAAAATTTACATATAATAAAGAATGATTTTACAAAAAATTTACAATTTAAGACTAAGATATTTGAGAGGGGATTTATGAGACACGCAATAGTAGATATAGGTTCAAATACAATAAGGCTTATTGTCTTTGATATTGAAGAAAATAGCAAAAATTTTAAAAAAGTTTTAAACAAGAAGTACACTGCAGGACTTATTACTTATGTGCATGATGGCGAGCTTTCAGGCAAGGGAATAAAAAAACTTATAAAAACTCTTGCCAGCATAAAAAATATTGTCCTTGAACTTAATGTGGACACTTTTTCGCCCTTTGCAACGGCTTCACTTAGAAATTTGGAAAACACTGAAGAAGTCCTAGAAGAAGTAAAAAGGGAACTTGACATTGACATTGATGTCTTGGAGCAAGTTGACGAAGCCTTCCTTGGCAATGTGGGCATAAGAAGTGAAATAAGAGTAGATAGGGGAGTTACTATTGATATTGGTGGTGCCAGTACAGAAATAGTTTATTTTGAATTAGATGGACCTCAAGAGTTTATCAACTTAAAGACTGGTTCACTGCTTCTTTTTGGAGAAAATGTATCAAGAATTTTACCAAAGAAAAGTGAAATTCGTTCAATTGAAAAGGCTGTTCTTCGAGAAATTAATTCCTCACATTTTTCTGTTAAATCAAACAAATTAATAGGAATTGGTGGAACTATAAGGACAACTGGTAAGGTAATTGCAGATTTGTGGTCTTCAGATGAAGAACATTTTACCCTAAAGGATATCTACAAGCTCCTTGATCTAATTAATGATAGGAACACTGAGACTATTAGGTCAATTATTAGGATTAATCCTGCCCGAATACACACCTTAGTACCTGGCATCATTATTTTAAAAATTGTAATGGAAAAACTTGGAATAAATGAAATTCAAGTTTCTGACAATGGTCTTAGAGAAGGTTATTTAATTTATAAAGTATTGGAAGGTAATAATGAAATCTTATTTTCAAAATAGAGAGCTGTCCTGGCTCAGATTTAACGAGAGAGTTTTATTAGAAGCAACTGAAGAAAGGGTACCAGACCTTGAAAAATTAAAATTCGTCAGCATTTTTGTTTCAAATTTAGATGAATTTTTCATGGTGAGGGTGGGCTCTCTTCACGATCTCTCTTCTCTAAAAAAAGAAGTTAAAGACAACAAAACTGGCATGAGTGCAGAAGAGCAAATCAATGCAATTTTAAATACCTTGCCAGAAATGTACAGAGAAAAAGATGAAATTTTTAAAAATGTAAGTGAAAGTTTAGAAAAGTCCAAGATCAAAAAGTTAAAATACAATGATTTAAATTTAGAGCAAAAAAAGTTTGTGGAAGATTTTTACATGAAGAGAATTGACCAATTGGTCTCTCCTCAAATTGTTGACTTAAATCATCCCTTTCCTTTTTTAGAAAACACTAAGTTATATGCCTTTGCCCATCTTGAAAAGAACAAAGAAAAGGTCTTTGGAATAGTTCCTGTAAGGAATACTTATCCAAAATACTTACTTCTTCCTGGAGAAAATGTTGAGTACATTTTGATGGAAGAAATAATTTTAAATCAAATTGATCAAATTTTTAAAGAATATAAAATTTTATCAAAGAACATAATTAAGGTGACTAGAAATACTGACTTTGTCGATGACAGAGACACTTGGGAAGAGTTTGACGACTACACTGAATACATGAAGAGCATATTGAAAAAGAGAAAGAGGCTTAATGTTGTAAGACTTGAATCAGAAGGCAAGCTTTCCAAGCAGGCTCTCAGCTTTTTGCTAGAAAAAATTGAACTGAAAGAAGATGCCTATTTTCCTCTTGAGTCACCTCTCAACATGAAATATGTTTTTAGCTTAATCGATGAAATTCCACAAGCAATAAAGAGCAAACTCTTGTATAAAGATCTGATTCAATATAATCCTGCTGAATTTACAAGAAGTGTAATAGAAGATGTAAGACACAAGGACAGGATTTTGTCCTATCCTTATGAAAGTATGGATACCTTTTTAAGTCTGTTAAAGGAAGCAGCCAATGACCCTGACTGTAAATCTATAAAAATTACAATTTATAGGCTTGCAAAAAATTCCAAGGTTGTTAGATATTTGGCAGAAGCTGCGCAAAATGGAAAGGAAGTAACAGTTTTTGTAGAATTAAAGGCAAGATTTGATGAAGAATCAAATATAAATTATGCCAATATCCTCTATGAAGAAGGCTGCAACATTATTTATGGCTTTAACAAGTACAAGATGCACTCCAAAATTTGCTTAATAACCTTTAGAAATCCAAAGACAGAAAATTTAAACTACATCACTCAAATTGGCACAGGCAACTATAACGAGTCAACTGCAAAACAATACACAGACTTTTCACTAATAACTGCAAGCCCAGAAATTGGTCTTGATGCCACAGACTTTTTCAAAAATATGTCCATAGGAAACCTAGGTGGAAAGTACATGCACCTCTTACAATCCCCAACTACATTAAAGACTGGTTTAATGCATCATGTAGAAAGAGAAATTGCAAAAGGAGAAGATGGATACATCCTCTGCAAATTTAATTCCCTAACTGACAAGGACTTCATCGAAAAATTTATCGAAGCTTCACAAAAGGGTGTAAAGGTGGATTTAATAATCAGTGGAATTTCTTGTCTACTTCCTGGCATAAAAGGTCAAAGCGAAAACATAAGGATTAGATCAATCGTTGGAAGGTTCTTGGAACATCCTAGGGTATATGTCTTTGGAAAAGAAAATCCAGTGATGTATATTTCTTCTGCAGACTTGATGACTAGAAATACA
Organism: Peptoniphilus sp. HMSC062D09; assembly: GCF_001811425.1. Taxonomy (NCBI): domain Bacteria; kingdom Bacillati; phylum Bacillota; class Tissierellia; order Tissierellales; family Peptoniphilaceae; genus Peptoniphilus; species Peptoniphilus sp. HMSC062D09. The sequence goes on from NZ_KV804685.1 coordinate 82,106, forward strand.
GAGAACAGGGTGGAAATAGCTACGCCAATCCTAGATTCAGAAATAAAAGAAAGAATTTTAAAATATTTGCAAGTCCAAATGGGAGACAATGTTGGAGCAAGGCTTATGAATAGTAGCGGCGAATATGAAAAAATAAAAGATGATGGCGAAAAAATTTCTTCTCAAAGCTACTTTGTAGAGGAAGCAGAAGAAAAGAACTTTGCGGCTAAGTCTAAAGTAGAAAAAATAATTGTAGATAAAGATAAAGTAGGAGATAAGGAAAGTGAAAAGAGGGAATCCTTCTTCGGAAAACTATTAAAAATATTTAAAAAATAGATTTATTTTACTCCTAGCGCGGCTGGGAGTATTTTTATTCTTAAAGCTTTAAAAAATTAAAAAAATTCAAAACAAAAATTTTCACTCATTCTTTACTCAAAATTTTTATCAAATATACACTTTTTCATTAAAATTAAGGCAATCCTATTTGTTACATCCACAGCTGTGACCAGCTTAACAAGTTTTGAAAAACTATTGACAATTAAAAATTAAATTGTTAATATCTAAGTGGCTCATATTTTGAGTGAAAGTGTGCCTAGGGATCCGGGCTTTGCCAAGGACCGAGCGGTACGGATACTTTTTTAAGTATCACACCTTAGGGAAAAAAGCCCAGAGGGGTAGGTTTTACAAAAATCTGCCTCTTTGGGCTTTATTTTATTTTACTGGAGGAAATTATGAAGACTATTTACCAAGGAAAAACTAAGAATGTTTTAGAAGATGATGGAAGATGTTACCTTAAATTTAAGGATGATATGACAGGAACTGACGGAGTTTTTGATACTGGTGGAAACCAAGTAGCTGGTAGTGTTGAAGGTGCAGGAAAAGAGTGCTTAAAAGTTACAAAATACTTCTTCGAAAAAATTAACGAAGCTGGAATTAACACTCATTACATTTCTGCTGATCTTGATAATAATTTAATGGAAGTAAAAAGAGCAAAGGTTTTTGGTAAAGGTCTTGAAGTTATTACAAGATTCAAAGCTGTAGGTTCTTTCTACAGAAGATATGGTCTTTATGTTGAAGAAGGTCAAGAACTTCCTGAATATACTGAATTTACTTTAAAAGATGATGGAAGAGACGATCCTCTAATTACAAAGGAAGGTCTTGTTGTTCTAGGTATTCTAAAAGCTGAAGAATATGACAAGATTGTTGAAATGAATAAAAAAATCGCTAATGTTGTTAAAGACATTTTAGCTGAAAGTGGACTTGACCTTTACGATATCAAATTTGAATATGGTAGACTTGAAGGTTCTGACGAAATCGTACTAATTGACGAAGTAAGTGGTGGAAACATGAGAGCATATAAAGATGGCAAATATGTAGAACCACTTGAAGTTTCAAAATATTTAAACATTTAAGGAGTAAAAATGAGAGTATCAATTATAATGGGTTCAATTTCTGACAGAGAAATTGCAGATAAGATTGTTGCAAAATTAATGGAATTTGGAATTGAGTATGACGCCAAAGTAATTTCTGCTCACAGAGCCTTAAATCAGTTGCAAGATTATGTTAAAAATTCTGAAGATGAAAGCCAAGTTTTCATCTCAATTGCAGGCAAGGCTGCTCACCTTGGTGGTGTAATCGCAGCTCTTACTACTAGACCTGTTATCGGAGTTCCTGTTAAGAGTTCCACTCTTGACGGACTTGATGCACTTCTTTCCACTGTTCAAATGCCAAGCGGCGTACCAGTTGCCACAGTTGCAATAAATGGTGGAGAAAATGCTGCAATTTTAGCAGCAGAAATTTTAGCTATTTCCGATGATAATTTAAAGGAAAAGTTAAAGAAATTTAGATCTGATATGTCAGAAAAAATTGCAAACACCGATTATGTTTATGAAGGATAAAAGGAGCGGAGATGGCAATTAATTATAAAGATGCTGGCGTAGATGTTGATGCCGGTCAAAGAGAAGTTGAATTAATTAAAAGTATTGTTGCAAAAACTCAGTCAAAGGATGTTTTATCATCCCTTGGCGGTTTTTCAGGTCTTTTCAATTTAGATTTAAGTGAAATTAAAAATCCAGTTCTTGTAAGTGGAACTGATGGAGTTGGCACAAAGGTTATTTTGGCTCACATGCTTAATAAGCACGATACTATTGGTATTGACTGTGTTGCTATGTGTGTAAATGATATTTTATGTCAAGGGGCAAGGCCACTTTTCTTCTTGGACTACATTGCTACAGGCAAATTAGTTCCTGAAAAAATGGAAGAAATTGTAAAGGGTGTTGCTGAAGGTTGTATTCAGTCTTCTGCTTCACTTATAGGTGGAGAAACTGCAGAAATGCCAGGAGTTTATCAAGAAGACCAATATGACCTTGCAGGTTTTGCTGTTGGAGTAGTTGATAAAGATAAAATTATTGATGGTTCAAGCATTAAAGAAGGAGACATAATTTTTGGACTTTCTTCTAATGGTATTCACTCTAACGGATATTCCCTAGTTAGAAAAATTGTCTTTGATCACTGCAAATTTGATTTAAGTGAAAAATTTGATGAACTTGACTCAACACTTGGTGAAGAACTTTTAAAACCAACTAGAATTTATGTAAAGGAAATTCTTGAACTACTTAAAGTTGTTGATATCAAGGGCATGAGCCATATAACTGGCGGCGGTTTTTACGAAAACATTCCAAGAATGATCCCAGATGGACTTTGTGCAAAAGTGGACGCATCTGTTGCAGAAACTCCAGAAATTTTTAAACTTCTAAAGAAGTGGGCAGATCTTAAAGACAAAGATATGTATTCTACTTTTAACATGGGAGTTGGACTTACTTTTGTTGTAAAAGAAGATGATAGAGATAAGGTCCTTGATTTCTTTAAAGATAGCGACTTAAAGCTTTATGAACTCGGAAAAGTTGTAGCTGGAGAAGATAAAATTGAACTTAGCTTCTAAAAATATTGCAGTTTTAATTTCAGGTGGTGGCACAAATCTTCAAGCCATCATTGACAATACAAAAAATAATTATATCAATGGAAAGATAAAAATTGTCATTTCTAATAGAGAAGATGCTTATGGGCTTACTCGTGCAAAGAATGCAGGTATAAAGGCTGTAGTGATAAAGGACGACGAAAAACTTATAAGCACTTTATCTGAAAATAAAATTGACTTAATTGTTCTGGCAGGATATTTAAAAATCTTGCCAGAAAAAATTACCAAAATATATGAAAATAAAATAATAAATATTCATCCATCACTAATCCCTGCCTTTTGTGGTAGGGGTTATTATGGATTAAAAGTCCATGAGGCCGTCATCAAAAAAGGTGTAAAATACACTGGTGCCACTACTCATTTTGTAAATGAAGGCGCAGATGAAGGTCCTATTATCATGCAAAGAATTACTGAAGTGGGAGAGGAAACTCCTGAAGAACTTCAAGCAAAGGTCTTAAAGATTGAGCATGAAATTTTGCCTCTTTCTGTAAAATATTTTTGCGAAGATAAGTTAAAAGTTGTTAATGGAAAAGTTGTGATCGGAGGTTAGTATGAGAGCACTTATTTCAGTTTTTGACAAAGAAGGAATTGTTGAATTTGCAAAGGAACTTGCAAATAGAAATTGGGAAATCATTTCTACTGGCGGAACTTTCAAAAAGTTAAAGGATGCAGGAATTGATGTTATATCTGTGGATTCTGTCACAGGTTTTCCAGAGATTTTAGATGGGAGAGTAAAGACTCTAAATCCAAAAATTCACGGCGGAATCTTAGCTAGACGCGACATAAAAGAACACATGGAAACTTTAAAGGATGAAGAAATTATACCAATTGATATGGTTGTGAACAATCTCTATCCTTTTGAAGAAAAGCTACTTGAAAAGGCTGACCACGAAACTATGATTGAAAACATAGATATTGGTGGTCCATCTATGATTAGGGCTGCTGCCAAAAATTATAGAGATGTCTTTATTGTAACTGATCCAAGTGATTATGAAGATGTACTTAATAATTTAGAGGGAGATAATTTAGAGTTTAAAGAATATCTTGCGAAGAAGGCCTTTAACTACACAGGTCATTATGATGCTGTAATTTCAAATTATTTCTTAAAGAGACTTCCTGAAGAATTTCCTAAATATATTAACAAGAGCTACAAGCTTGTTGAAGAATTGAGATATGGCGAAAACCCACATCAAAAGGCAGCTTTTTATGAAGATTCTTACACACCAGATAAGGTTGAATATAAGGTTCTTCATGGCAAACAAATTTCCTATAACAACTTAAACGATATGTATTCTGCCCTCAATGCAGTCATTAATTTTGAAAAGCCAGCTGCAGTTGCAGTTAAGCACACTGATCCATGTGGAATTGGTACAGGGGAAAGTCTTGAAGAAGCCTTTCTTAAAGCCTATGAATGTGACGACGAATCAATCTTTGGTGGCATCATTGCCCTTAATAGGGAAGTTGATGGAAAAACTGCAGAACACCTCTCAAAGATTTTCCTTGAAATTGTTGTTGGACCAAGTTTTTCTAAGGAAGCCTTTGAAATTTTGACTCAAAAGAAAAATATAAGGCTTGTAGAAATTCCTGAATTCCAAAGACTTTATGAAGGTGGAAAGAGATTTAAGCAAGTTTTAAACGGAATTATCATCCAAGATTCAGATGATATAGTTTGGGATGAAGAAAAACTTTCCTTTGTTTCAAATAGAAAACCAAGTGAAAAAGAATTAGAAGAATTAAAATTTGCCTTTACTTGCTGCAAGACAACTTTCTCAAACTCGGTTGTCATTGCAAAAAATGGCGGAACTCTTGCCCTTGGTCAAGGTGAAACAAAGAGAGCTTGGGCTGTGGAAGAGGCAATTGATAGGGCTGGAGAAAAGGCAAAGGGAGCAGTTCTTGCATCTGATGGATTTTTCTTTAGAGATACAATTGAACTTCTTTATAAGGCAGGCATTGATGTAATAATTCAGCCGGGCGGCTCTGTAAAGGATCAAGAAGTTATTGATTATACAAATGAGCATGATATTTGTCTTGTCTTTACAAATATAAGACATTTCAGACACTAGGAGGACAAATGAAGGTACTTGTAATTGGAAATGGCGGAAGAGAACACGCACTTGCATGGAAACTTAGTGAAAGTAAAAGCGTTGATAAAATATTCATGGCAAGGGGGAATGGCGGCACAGAAGATTTTTGCGAAAATCTAGACCTTGATCCCAAGGACATTGATGGACTATTAAAGTTTTCTGATGAAGAAAAAATTGATTTAACAGTAGTTGGTCCTGAAGATCCACTTTGCATGGGGATTGTAGATGCCTTTAAGGAAAAGGGATTAAAAGTTTTTGGACCAAACAAAGCCTGTGCAAGATTTGAAAAGTCAAAGGAATTTACAAAGAAATTTTTGGAAAAATATTCTATTCCAACTGCAAAATACAAAAGTTTTGAAAATTATGACGATGCAATTGAAAGCTTAAGTGAATTTTCTTATCCACTTGTTGTAAAAGCTGACGGACTTTGCCTAGGTAAGGGCGTAATAATTTGCCAAAACTTAGAGGAAGCAAAGGATGCTCTTCATAAAATATTTAAGGATAGAATTTTTGGCGACGAAGGAAGTACTGTTGTCATAGAAGAATTTTTGACAGGGGAAGAAGCTTCTGTACTTTGCCTTGTATCAGACAACAAATTATTTCCACTAGAAAGAGCCAAGGACCACAAGCAAATTTTTGATGGCGACAAGGGTCCAAACACTGGCGGCGTGGGAACTTATTCACCAGTAGCAGCAAGCAAAGAACTAGAAAAAAATCTTCAAGTAATTTATAGGCAAATAGAAGATGGACTAGATGAAGAAAAATTAACTTACTCAGGAATTTTATTTATAGGCTTTATGATTGAAGAAGACAAGCCAAAAGTTTTGGAATTTAATGTGCGCTTTGGCGATCCAGAGACAGAAGTCCTAATGCCAAGACTTGACTGTGACTTATTTGAACTTTTAAATAAGACAATTGATGGAAAATTAAAAGAAGAAGACATCAAGTGGAAGGATGAAACTTGCCTAACAGTTATAATGTGTTCAGGTGGCTATCCAGGTTCCTATGAAAAGGGCAAAAAAATTTCTGGGCTTGATGATGTAGACAGCGACATAATAGTTTTCCACAATGGAACAAAAAAATCTGATGCCCTCTACACTAATGGCGGCAGAGTCCTATCAGTGACAGCTTTAGAAAAAAACTTAGAGGAAGCTCGAAAAAAAGCCTACGAAAATGTAGCAAAAATAAATTTTGATGGCGCCTACTTTAGAAAAGACATTGGTACAAAATAAAATAAAAATATTTAAGATGCTGTGATAGAAATTCATAGCATCTTTTTTTCTTGCAGAAAAAAATTTTTGTATTAAACTATAAGAGGTGATTAATTTGAAAATAAAAACCTATGAAAATTTGCACGAGACTTTTTTAGTTTTATTTTTTATAACAATTGCAGGTGGCTTTCAAGATGCCTACTCCTACTTAATGAGGGGGAAGGTCTTCGCCAATGCACAGACGGGAAATATTGTACTTCTCTTCAAAAATATTGTTGACTTAAATTTTAAGGCATCAATTTCATATTTAATACCAGTCATAGCCTTTGCCTTTGGCGTATATGTTGCAGTTTGTTTTGAATATGCTATCGAAAAGAAAATTCTTCATTGGCGTCAATACATAGTTGCCTTTGAAATAATTATTATGGTAATTGTTGCACTTATTCCTGAAAATTTAAACAATCTTGCCAATGCCCTACTTTCTTTTTCCTGTGCCATGCAAGTTTATTCCTTTAAGAAAATTTATGGACTTAACTTTGCAACTACAATGTGTATAGGAAATCTTAGGAGCGCCACAGAAAATCTTTCCAAGTACCACATAACAAGAGATAGAGAATACCTTGAAAAATCAAAAAAATATTACACAGTAATTTTAATTTTTGGCATGGGAGCAGCTCTTGGCTATATTACATCAGATTTTTTTGGCATTAAGTCTATATTAATTGCAGCAGCCTTCCTTACAATCTCTTTTATAATTTTATTTTTTGAAGAGAGAGCTAAATAAGAATAAGCTTTAAATTAATAGATAGGTAATTATCTTAAATTTTTACATAAGAAAAAATTTTACTATTTTATATTTTATTTATTAATATGAAAGAGTGAAAACCTTTTAAATTTGAATTTAAATTGATTTCTTAAAATAAAGGTAAAACTTTTCCATAATAGTAAGTATAGTATAATAGCCTTAATTTTATAAAAAAATCCTTTTGATTTAATTGGCTGAAATCAAATATAATTTTTTCGAAATTTTTAAAAAGGGCAAAATTTTGCCTTATATCAAGGTCTGAGCACAGTTTGCCCAGACTTTTTTATTGCAGGATTATTTATTGGTGTAAAGGAGAAAAAGGAAAAAGGATTATTTTTTTAGAAAGACTATTTATATTATTAATAATTTGTATTTTAAAAATCCTCTATTTAAATTGTTGAAAAATATTATCAAAAATTTGCATTTTTTCAGAAGATTATTTGTAAGAAATATATCAAAATTAAATTTTACTTTGTGTAAATATTAGGTAAAATTTTTGTATTTAAAAAATTCCTTTGTATGTTCATATATTGAGAATAATATTGACCTTTGCTATTTAATGTGATAAAATCTCTTTAATTTATAAACCAATATTAAATAAATTAGAAGAGGTGTAAAAAATGAAAGTAAAATTTAAGAGGTTTATGGGTATTATGATGCTATTATTAGCAATTATCGCTTTTAGCGGTTGTCAAAAAGTTGACAATGGAGCTAAAGAAGAAGGCAAAGAAGCTAATGTTGCTGCTGCCGATGTCAAAGAAGATGGCGTTAAAGCGCAATTTGAAGCTCTTAAAGATGGCGAAGAATTCCATATTGGAATTATAACTGGTACAGTATCACAAGGTGAAGATGAGTTCCGTGCTGCTCAAAAAGCTATTGAACTTTATGGTTCTGCTGATGAAGGCGGAGTTATTAAACACGACACTTATCCAGACAGATTTGAAGCTGAGCAAGAAACTACAATTTCAAAAATTGTAGCTATGGCAGATGACCCTCTAATGAAAGCTGTAATTGTAAATCAATCAGTTCCAGGAACTGTAGCAGCCTTTAATCAAATTAGAGAAAAAAGACCTGATATCATTCTTGTAAACTTAGTTGCACAAGAAGATACAGTAATGGTAGAAAAAGCAGCTGACCTAGTAATGGATGCTGATAATGTTTCCAGAGGTTACAGAATTATTGCTGCAGCTAAGGAAATGGGAGCTACTAAATTTGCCCACATCACTTTCCCTAGACACATGTCTATTGAACTTTTAGCTCTTAGAAGAGCTATCATGGAAGAAGCTTGTAAGGACCTAGGACTTGAATTTATTTCACTTAACGCACCAGATCCAACAACTGATATTGGTATCCCAGGAGCACAACAATATGTAGCTGAAAATATTCAACCTTGGATTGACAAGTATGGTAAAGACACTGCTTTCTTCTGTACAAATGATGCACATACTGAGCCACTTCTTAGAGGTGTTGCAGCTGGTGGAGCTATCTTTGTAGAACAAGATTTACCATCTCCAATCATGGGTTATCCAAAGGCATTCTCTGTTGATATTAAAGATATGGCAGGAGATTGGCAAGCAATCAACGCTGCTGTTGAAAAAGCTGTTATTGAAAAAGGCGGCGACAAGAGAATGGGTACTTGGGCTTATTCATTAGGTTATTCACTAACTCTTGGTGCACTTGATCATGTAATGGATGTTCTTAAGGGACAAGGAGAACTTCTTAACCAAGAACAAATCGTAAGTGCTATTGAAAAATATACTGAAGGTGCTAAATGGATGGTTGAAAACTATATAGATAGAGCTTCTGGAGAAAAGAAAGAAAATCACTTCTTACTATCTCAAGACACTTATGTATATGGTAGAGGTTACCTAGGTATGGATAAAGTTGAAGTTCCTGAAAAATACATGAATCTTAATGTTGATTTAGATGCTATTGAAGCTGCTCAAGAACAAGCTGAAGGACAAGCTAAATAATTATTTTATAAGAAAAATTAAAGTCAACGGGCTACCGTTGATTTTAATTTTATTTTAAGAAGATGGAGGGATTTTGTTGACAAACAGTTTACTTGAAGTCAAAAATGTCAGCAAGAGTTTTGGCGAAAACGCCGTCTTAAAGGATGTTAATTTCAACCTTCAAAAGGGAGAAATTTTGGGACTTGTTGGTGAAAATGGTGCCGGTAAGTCCACTCTTATGAATATAATTTTCGGAATGGAAGTTATTAAAGACACAGGCGGCTATAACGGTGAAATTTATTTTGACGGAAAATTAATTGACTTCAAAAACCCAATTGACGCCTTAAATGCAGGCATAGGCATGGTACATCAAGAATTTAGTTTAATCCCTGGATTTACAGTTGCAGAAAATATTACTCTCGATATGGAGAAGACAAATTCCTCTGTAATTTCTAAAATTTTTGGTAAAAAACTAGAGAGTATAGATGCTAAAGAAAATATTAGAATAGCAGGTAAGTCTCTCGACACTTTGGAAGTTAGCATTGATACTAATGCTTTAGTTTCCGAAATGCCTGTTGGTCACAAGCAATTTATTGAAATTGCTAGGGAAATGACAAGAAAAGATGTTAAGTTAATAATTATGGATGAGCCAACTGCTGTACTTACAGAAACTGAAGCTAATAACCTTATTGCTTCACTAAGGACACTAGCAGATCTTGGCATTTCTATAATTTTCATCACTCACAGACTTCGTGAAATCATAAATGTATGTGATCAAGTCGTTGTACTTAGAGATGGTGAAATAATTGAAGACAGAAAGAATGAAAATCTATCTATTGAACAAATTGCTAAATGGATGGTTGGTAGAGATGATGAATCAAAGAAGATAGCTGTAGAGAAAGTGGATAAGAATTTAGATGAAAATGACCACATTCTTGAAATTGAAAACCTCTGGGTTGATATGCCTGGTGAAGCTGTCTACGATGTAAGTCTTTCTGTTATAAGAGGAGAAATTTTAGGCATTGCTGGTCTTGCTGGTCAAGGTAAACTTGGTATTCCAAATGGAATTTTGGGCACTTATCCAGTAGGTGGCAAGCTAATTTATAATGGCAAAGAATTAAAACTTGGCGATACTTTAGATATTTTGAGAAATAAAATTGCCTTTGTTTCTGAAGATAGAAGAGGTGTAGGTCTTTTATTGGAAGAGCCAATTTTTTGGAATATAGCTTTTAATGCTATGCAAGTTCAAGAAAAGTTTATCAAAAGAGTTCTTGGATTTAAGTTTAGAGATGAAGCTAAGATGAAAGAGCTATCCAATGAATACATTGAATCTCTTCACATAAAGACAACTGGTCCAGAACAAAAGGCAGGAAACCTATCTGGTGGAAACCAACAAAAGATTTGTCTTGCTAAAGCTTTTGCCATGGAACCAGACCTTTTATTTGTATCTGAACCTACTAGAGGTATAGACATTGGTGCAAAGGAACTTGTACTAGATGCCTTAAAAGAAAGTAATGAAAAGGACAATACAACTATTGTCATGGTTTCATCAGAACTTGAAGAACTTAGAAGTATATGTAATAGAATTGCTGTTATTTGTGAAGGGAAAATCGCAGGTATTTTACCAGCGAATGCTGAAGCAACAGAATTTGGACTTCTAATGAGTGGAGAAGTGGAGGCAGTAAATGACTAAAAAGAAAAGTTTAATTAACAAAATTGGAATTCCACGACTTATTATTGGAGTCTTCTTACTAATTCTTTTTATTGCAGCTCCAATGGCTGGCGTTTCATTAGTCGATTCTATTGACAATGTTCTTTCAAGATTTGGTATGTTTTCAGTTTTAGTTTTATCCCTTGTTCCAATGGTACAATCTGGTTGTGGACTTAACTTTGGTATCCCAATTGGAGTTGTAGCGGGAATTCTTGGTGGTGTAACTTCAATTGAATTTGGTTTTACAGGTTTTAAAGGGATTTTCATAGCAATGCTATTTGCATCTCTTATAGCAGTTGTGTTTGGATTTTTCTACGGACTACTTTTAAATAGAATTAAGGGCGATGAAATGCTTATTGCAACTTATGTTGGATATTCATTCACAGCTTTTATGTGTATTGCCTATTTAATTCTTCCTTACAAGAATCCAGTTTCTGTTTTAAGTTATGGAGGAAAGGGACTATCCCAACAAATTCCAGTTGCAGATTATTGGATGAAGTCAAAAATTTTGGAAGATGGCACTAAGGTAACTGTTGGTGTATTAAATAACTTTTTAAGTATTAATATACTTGGTGTTAAAATTCCTGTGGGTATGTTTTTATTATTTGCACTTATGGCATTTATTGTATGGGCATTTTTCAAGACAAAAACTGGTACTGCAATGACAGCTGTAGGATCTAACTCAGAATATGCAAAGGCTGCTGGTATTCACATTAACAAGGTAAGACTTGTTTCTGTAATTCTTTCAACAGTTATTGCTGCCATCGGTATTGTTATTTACCAACAATCCTATGGTTTTATACAACTTTACCAAGCGCCACTTTCCTTTACATTCCAAACAGTAGCTGCACTATTAATAGGTGGTGCAAGTATTAACAAGGCATCAATTCCAAATGTTATAATTGGTACATTTTTATTCCAAGGTGTAATTACACTTACTCCTACTGTAATAAATGGTGCATTAAATATTGATATTTCAGAAATATTAAGAATGATAATCACAAATGGAATGATAATTTACGCACTAACAAGGAGGAGTAAAGATGAATAAGAAATTTAATTTTAAAGAATTTTTATACAGATTTATGGTTCCTATATTGTTTATAATTATAGTTGTTGTTGGTCTTATAATTGCAAAACCACCACTATCTTATATAACAAATGAACTTTCCAAGAGAATGATAAGAAATACATTCCTTGTACTTTCTCTTATCATACCGATTATTGCTGGTATGGGTATCAACTTTGGTATTCCACTTGGAGCAATGGCTGGTCAAATTGGAATAATTTTTGCACAAGACTGGGGCTTTACTGGAGCAACTGGACTTTTAATAGCTGCTCTTATTGGAACTCCGATTGCAGTTTTACTTGGTCAATTTTCTGGAAGAGTTTTAAATAGAGCAAGAGGAAGAGAAATGATTACATCAATGATGCTTGCCTTCTTTATCCTAGGATGGTACATGCTTTTCCTATTGTACTTCTGCGGAACTTTAATTCCAATGAGAACAAGAGCCATGGTATTATCATCAGGTTATGGTATTAAAAACTCCATTACCCTTGCATCTGCCCAAGGCTTTGACAATATTTTAAAATTCAGAATTAATATTCCTATTACTGCAAAACATCAAATTTTATTTGATGTGCCAGTAGTTACAATTTTAATTATTGCTTTACTTTGCGCATTTATCGTATGGTTTAGAAACACTAAACTTGGTCACGATATGAAGGCAGTTGGACAAGATCAATTTGTATCTTCCAACGCAGGTATGAACTCTGATAAAATCAGAATTGCATCTATAGTAATGTCAACTGTACTTGCTTGCTATGGACAAATTATTTATCTTCAAAATATTGGTACACTTGCAACTTATGCAGGTCAAGACCAAGCAGCACTTTACGCTGCAGCATCAATCCTTGTTGGTGGTGCATCTGTATCCAAGGCATCAATTCCAAATGTAATCTTAGGTACTGCACTATTCCACTTGATGTTTATCGTTCTTCCACAAGCAGGAAGAGTTTTAACAGGCGATGCCATGATGGGTGAATATTTTAGAACATTTATCTCCTACGGCGTTGTTACTCTTGCACTTATTCTTCACGCTTTTGAAAGAAAGAGAGAACTTGAAGCAAATAGGTTGAAGATGCGAGAAGATAGATTAAATGAAAATAAAAAAGAAGAAGTTGCTGATAATTAATATTAATGTAATTTCAAAATTTATATTAAAAAATTGCTCAAGAATACTTGGGCAATTTTTTGCGTTTTATAGACTTATAATTAATGTTTTCTAAAAATAATTTTCTTGCTTATAACTACAAAGAATTTTAAATAAAAATTGGAATTAAATATCTATATATTTATTATTTTCCATGATAAAGGGCGGCGCTACATTGGGGTCCTTGTAGTCCTCAAACTTTTCCTTTAAGTACTTGTAGCAGGACTCCTTGTCAGAAAATTTTATTGCCTGATAGGGCTCTTCAAAGGAAATTTTTTCTATAAACAAATATTCTTTTTCAAGGGGAAGCAGAACTCCAATATGACCAATAAAAAGATAATCGCCGTCTAAATTGTCATGAAGGACTACAGAAAGCATCTTAATTTTTTCAGGGAAGCTGAAATTTGATAAAAATTCCGACATAAGATCTCCTTGAAGCTTCGGATCCTTGCTACTTTTTGTTGAAACTCTTGAAAACAAGCCTTTAAAATTTTTAAATTCCTCATCAGTAAATAAATTTGAATTTTTAATTGCTTCTTCGTCCATAAAAAGTAGGTCGTCATCAATTTTTGTCTCTATCTTAAATTTCATCTCATACTTTAAAAGTAAAAAGGAATTAATTCTACAATTTGTGTCGGGAAAATCGTGTTTGAGCTTACTTCTCTCATCAATAATTTTGCCAGTATCAATATTTATACTAGATAAGCTTTTAAAATCGCCAGTGAGAAGATTATGTGATATGCCTTTGTTATAATCTCTTACAAGAGCAGCAAACTTTTCCAGGCTTTGGCTATTCACACTTCCATCAAGGGAATTTTTAACAAAATCTAAAGTCTTTTCATCATTTAAATTAGAAATTTCTGGCTCTCCTATTTTTTCTTCAATCATTTCTCCATTATCAATATTATTTTTATTTGTTAAATTATTTTTTGCACAGGCTGATGTAAGAAATGCAAGGCAAGCAAATAAAATTAAAATTTTTCTTTTCATCTTACCTCCAAGAATTAAATTATCAAAGTAGATTATACAATAAATAATATTTTTTCTAAATGATATCTTGCATAAATAAGTGCCAAAAAAACATAAACATATCTTTTACATAATTATAATGATAAACTAATAACATAAGATGAAAGCAGGTGGGACATGGATAAATTTAACTTAACTTATATTGAAAATAAAAATATTTATGCAGATATTTCTGACTTTAATTATGATTCTGCAAAAATTGTTAATAATTTTCACAAGTCCTTTGACATCTATGAAAAGACTCCTCTAGTGGACTTGAAAAATTTAGCAGAGGAAATTGGACTAAGGAAATTTTTTGTAAAGGATGAATCCTATAGATTTGGATTAAATGCCTTTAAGGTCCTTGGTGCAAGTTATGCCATAGCAAGTTATATAGGAGAAAAAATTGGATTAAGTGAAAATAATTTAACTTTTGATGAAATAACTTCAGATGAGACAAAGAAAAAACTGGGGGAAATAATTTTCACCACTGCAACAGATGGCAATCACGGTCGCGCTGTAGCTTGGACTGCAAATAAACTTGGTCAAAGGTCAAAAGTCTTTATGCCAAAGGGGACTACTCTTGAGAGATTAGAAAACATTAGGAGAGAAAATTCTGACGCCAATATTATGGAGGAAAATTATGACGACTGCGTGAGGCTTGCTGCAAAATTTGCAAGAGAAAATAAGGGCGTCTTAATTCAAGATACTTCCTGGCAAGGTTACACTGAAGTCCCAAAAAACATTATGAAGGGCTATATGACCATGGCTTATGAAGCTTTTATGGACTTAAAGGAAAAAGAAATGCTTCCAACTCATATTTTCTTGCAGACAGGTGTTGGCTCTATGGCAGCATCAATGACTGCATTTTTTAGAAATGTAATGAAGGAGAATCCTCCAAAAATTATTATTGTGGAGCCTAATAAGGCAAATTGCCTTTACAGAACTGCCCATGCCAATGATGGCAGGCTTCATTTTGTAAAGGGCCATCTCAACTCAATAATGGCGGGACTAAACTGTGGTGAGCCAGTTACTATTGGTTGGCCTATTTTAGAGTCCTATGCTGATTATTTTTTGTCAGTAGATGATTATTACACTGCCCTTGGCATGAGAATTTTAGGAAATAGTATTGGAGATGATAGAAAAATTATTTCTGGTGAATCAGGTGCTGTGACTACTGGCATTGTTTATGAACTCATGAAAGGCGAAGATCTAAGGGAATATAGAGAGAAGATTGGCTTAGACAAAGATTCACTTGTTCTATGTTTTTCAACAGAAGGGGACACAGACAAGAAAACTTACAGAGAAATAGTTTGGCGTGGAAGGTATAATAGTTAAAATTTTTTTATTTTTTAAAATTTACTAACCTAAATTTTTGAAAAGATTAATGTTTATAAAATTTAATATATGAAGTTTTTAGACTTTGCATAAGGCAGAGTCTTTTTTACTTACTCTAAAAAATTTTTAAAATAAAAATAAAAAAGTGTTGAACTTTATTTACAAAAGGGGTATTATATTTTTTGAAAAGATGAACGATGTTCAGTTTTTAAGGGAGGATATATGTTAAAGTCTGAAGAAAGAAAAAAAGAAAAAGAAAATAAAATTACAACAGCTGCTCTTTCTTCCTTTAGAGATAAGGGAATAGAGTCAACTTCAATTAGAGACATAATGAATAGAACAGACTTAGGGCTAGGTACATTTTATCTCTACTTCAGAGACAAAAGAGATCTTGAAGAAAAAATTGTTTTAGATATTATGACAGAATTAATTGTTAATGCCGAAGCTAAGTGTAAAGGTGAGGATTCTAAAAAGAGATTGATTTCCTTTTTTGATTATATAATTGAGCATTTAATAAAGGATCCACTTGAGTTAAAACTTATTTCAAATAATTTAAACTGGGCTCTTTATGCAAAAGTTGAAAATGATGATAGGTTTAAAGAAGAAGAGACAACTTTACATTTTATTTTAAATAAGTATTCAAATTTGTTTCCTGCAATTTTATCAGACGAAGAGAGGCTTTTTATTTTGTCGCTCACTATTAGAATTGTGCTTTCAACTTGTGAGTCCGCATTAATGGATGATTCAGTGCTTGAAATAGAAGATATGAAACCAGTTTTATATAAAATTGTGGACAGGATATTTAGGTAGTGTTTGAATGAAAAAATTTACAAAATTTATTTCACATAGACCTAAGTTTGTGCTTTTGGTTATGACCCTACTTCTTATTCCAGCCTTTTTAGGTTATAAGCTTACGGGAGTCAACTATGATATTTTATCTTACTTGCCAAAGGACTTAAAATCTACTCAAGGTCAGGAGATTTTGGATAAGGATTTTAAAAATGCTGCCACAGGCATGTTAATCCTAGAGGGGACTGACCATGAAGCAGAAGTTTTGAGAGAAAAAATACTAAAAATTGATGGCGTAGAAGATGTAATTTCTAAGACATCAACTGTTGGCAATATGATTCCCAGTGAATTTTTGCCAGATGATATAAAAGATATTTTTTATGCTGAAGATTCTACCCTAATGATCGTAAAATTTAGCGAGTCGTCTTCATCATTAAAGACTATGTCTGCTATTGATCAAATTAGAAGTATCGAATCAAATCAAAAATATTTAAGTGGGATTTCCTCTCTAGTAAAAGATACCAAGGACTTAATTGACAAGGAAACGCCAATATATGTTGCCCTTGCTGTTACTCTCGGACTTATTATTTTATCTCTTACTAATGAATCCACAATCATACCCTTTGTTTTTATTCTAACTATAGGTTATGCAGTTTTATATAACTTTGGGACTAATATATTTTTGGGAGAGATATCCTATATCACCAAGGCCATAGCGGCGGTTTTGCAGCTGGCAGTTACCATGGACTATTCTATATTCCTCTACCACAGATATGTAGAAGAGAAAAAGAATTTTGACAATAAAAATGATGCCATGGACATGGCAATTCAAGAAACTATTTCTTCACTCTTTGCCTCATCTCTGACAACTTTTGCAGGCTTTATTGTTTTAATAGCCATGAGATTAGGACTTGGAAAAGACATTGGTCTTGTAATGAGTAAGGGTGTCTTAATAGGACTCATAGCAACAGTTACAGTTCTTCCTGCCATGCTACTTGTAGCTGAAAAATTTATCAACAAGTACAATCACAGAGTAATGCTTCCTGAATTTAATAAGTTGGCAGATTTTACAATAAAGCATAAAAAAACTCTTTTTACAGTTTTTCTTTTGCTTTTTGTACCTGCAATTTATGGTTCAGTTAATACAAAACTTTACTACAACTTGGACAGATCGCTTCCACAGGACTTAGATTCAATAGTTGCCTTAAATAAAATGAAAAAAGATTATGATATGGCAAGTACCCACTTCATTGTTGTAAAAGATGACCTTTCAAAGTCAGACTTAGAAGGTCTTATAAGCGATATAAAGGGCGTCGAGGGCATAAACTCTGTTTTGAGTGCAAGTTCTGTCACAGGATACACTATCCCAAGTGAATTTTTGCCTGAGAAGCTTCAGGATAATTTTTCAAAAAATGGCTATCAGATGATTATGGCAAACTCCAAGTTTCAAACAGCATCGCCAGAAGTGAAAAAGCAAGTTGGAGAAATGAAAAGTATCATTAATAAATATGACAAGGAAGGTTATTTGACTGGAGAAGCAGTTTTAACTGATGACTTAACAGTTATTTCAGATAGAGACTTTCAAATTGTAAATATAATTTCTATTGCAGTTGTATTTTTAATTATTGCCATAGTCTTTAAGTCCATTGGCATTCCAATTGTCTTAATTGGAGCAATTGAACTTGCAATCCAAATAAATATGGGAATTCCATTTTATTTAAATCACACTATACCTTTTATCACATCAATAATAATTGGGGTAATACAGCTTGGATCTACTATTGACTACTCGATTTTAATGACTGACAGATTTTTGGCTGAATATAATAAAACCAAGAATGTAGATGAGTCTATCAAAATTTCAGTTAAGGAGACTTCAAAATCCATTGTCACATCTGCTTTATCCTTTATGGCAGCCACAATTGGTGTAGGTATTTTTTCAAAAATGGAAATTGTATCGACGATTTGTACATTTTTAGCTAGAGGTGCAATTATTAGTATGTGCGTAATTATACTATTATTGCCTGCTATTATTTCAGTATGTTTTCCAATAATAAAGAAAACTACTAAGGGTTTAGATTAAAAAATATTTTAAGGAGAAGAAAAATGAATAAAAAAGTTCAAAAAGGTGTAATTACAGTTGTTTTGTCTTCCATGATTTTGACAAATACAGCTTTTGCTGCATCAAATGTCATAAATAAAAGTGAAACTGTTTATGTCTTAAAAGAAAATGACAATATTAAAGATAAAACTGTTTCAGTTTGGTTAAATTCAGAAGAAAATATTAAGGGCAAGGACAAGTCCAACTTAAAAAATGTTAAAAATTTGAAGACTGATGAAGAAGTTGAAAATAAAAATGGTTATATTTATTGGGATGAAAATGTAAAGGACATTTACTACCAAGGCAAGAGTGAAGAAAATATTCCAATTGATGTAAAAATTGATTATTATCTTGACGGCGAAAAAATGGAAAATAGTGAATTAAAGGGCAAGTCTGGCCACCTTAAATTAGTTATTTCAACTGAAAACAATAAGTATGTCATAAAGAATATTGCAGGCAAAAAAACTAAGGTCTATGCACCTTATACAGTTATAGCAGCACTATCCTTCCCACTAGAAGTTGCATCAAACATTGAATCTGATGATGCAAAAATTGCAAAGGATGGCAAAAATGAAGTTGTAACTTCAGTATTGACTCCAGGTCTTAGAGAAAACTTTGAAAGTATTTTAGAAGATAGGCAAATGGAAGAATTTAGAAGTGAAGCAGTAGTTGAAATGGATATAAAAGATTACGATCCAGTGGAAGCTTATGTGGTAATCTCTAATGAGTTATTCCAAAACGAAGCAGATTTAGAGACAATTGACAAGCTTCGTGATGGCGTTAGAGAGCTTGAAGACAATTCACAAAAACTAGTTGACGCATCTACAAAACTATCTGAAGCCCAAGGCAAATTAAATGATGGTCTAAGCGAACTGGGCGATGGAACTGTTAAACTTAAGGATGGTTCCAAAGAGCTTTACGATAAATCTGGAGACTTCGAAGAAAAAATTGACGAAGTAATTGAAAAGGTTGAGCCAATTCCAGGTGCTGCAGAAGAAATGTATGAAGGTGGTAGCAAATTAACTTCTGGAATTAGCGACTATACTTCTGCAGTGGGCAAGATGAATGAAAAAACTGGAGAAATGAAAGATGGAGCCAAAAAACTTCATGATGGCTCAGTTGAACTAGACAATGGACTTGGAAAGTTAAAGGATGCCACAGTACAATTAAGAGAAGGTTCAAGTAAATTAAGTAAGATTGACGAAATGAAGGAAGAAGCTTTAAAGAAGTTGTCAGAATTAAAATCTGGAATAGGACAGCTTTCTGCCGGCGCCCATAAACTTGAGGCAGGAGCAGCAAAGGCTTATGAAGGTGCAAATAAACTTGCAGCAGGTGAAGGTGAATTTAATTCTAATTTCCAAGCCTTAAATGGAAAAGTTCAAGCTATGAATGTGCCAGATCTATCAGGACTTGGAAATATAAATGTTGAAGGAGATTTAAAAAACATTGGTGCAAAAGCACAAGAAATTGGTGGAAGTGCACAGTCAATAGGATTATCAGCTGCTGAAATTGGAAAAGCTATAGCAGTATTAAGTCAAAGTGAGGACCCAGCGGCACAACAAGCTATTGGAATATTACAGGGTGCGGCAGCAAACTTAGGACAAAATGCAGCTGGTATTGGACAAAATGCACAGAGTATTGGAGCATCAACACAAAAAGTTGGAAATGACCTTCAAGCGCTAAAAGGTTTAAGCAGTATGGCTGGACAATTAGAAGGTTTAAATGAATTAAAGGGCGGAATGAATCAACTTGCACAAGCGTCAGAACAAATAAATGCTGGAGCAAGTCAACTTCCTGCAGGTCTTGAAGAGTTAAAAGGTGGAACAACAGAGCTTTCTAATGGAGCAAATCAAATTAATTCTGCTCTTGAAAAGGCTATGTCAGAAGCAGCATCAAAACTTGACACTTCACAACTTATGAAGCTTTCAGATTCTCTTGTCAAACTTGATGATGCAGCAGGAAAATTAAAGGACGGCTCATCAAAATTAAGAGAAGGAACAGAAAAGAGTGAGGATGCAGTAAATAAATTTACAGATGCAATTACTGAGCTTGACTCAAATTCACCTAAACTAAATTCAGGAGCAAATGAACTTACTGAGGGACTATTAGAATTCCGCGACAAGTCTGTATTATTTAAAGATTTTCCAAGACTTAAGACTGAAGGTGTAGTTCCTTTGAGAGATGGAATTAAGAAGTTAGATGACGGAATCATCGACTTAAACTCTGGAGCTATTGAATTAAAAGATGGTGGAGTCTTAATAGATGACAACATGAAAATTTTTGCAGAAAAATTAGAAGAATTTAAACAAAAGGGAATTGATGAATTAGACAAGAAGACACAAGAACTTCCTGAGTTTAAAGAAATTGTTGACACTATGTCTGAACTCTCTAAAGAAGATTCATCCTTTACAGGAACTTCTGAAGACTTTGATACTAAGTATAGAATAATCGAAAAAATAAAATAATGTGACAAATCCGAAAATTTGGGTATTACATGATTAATATCAATTTTTAGGAGGCCATTATGGAAATTAAAAAAGGAAACAATTGTTACTATATAGGAGAAGACGAAAATAATTACAAGGGAATTTTGACTTACGAAGAAAAGGGCGATGTAATAGATGCTACACACACTATTGTAAAACCTGAGTACGGCGGACAAGGTCTTGCAGGTGAGCTTGTAAAAAAACTTGTAGAAGATGCAAGAAACGAGAATAAAAAAATAAAGGGAACTTGCTCCTATGTTGAGAAAAAACTTGAATCAAGTGACTTTGACGATGTAAGAGCTTAAAAATGAGATGGGTGAGACATTGCCCATCTTTTTTAATTAAATATTTACGCTCACGCTTTAAAGCAGTATAATTAGCAAAAGGAAGTGGGAATATGGCAGAAAAGTCTAAAGCAAAAAAAGAACATATTTTGATTGAAATAGCAAATTCTATTAGCCACGGAATTGGTGTTATCCTTGGAATTATTTTCTTGTTGATGTTAATTATTCCAAGTGCAAAAAATGGCGAGGTCTTAAAGACAGTTGCCTTTTCTATATATGGTGGATGCTTTATATTTATGTATTTAATGAGCACAATTTACCATGCAATTCAGCACAAGGGAGCAAAAAAAATTCTTAGAATTTTCGACCATGTGTCCATATATTATTTTATAGCAGGAAGTTTTACTCCAATAATACTTTTACTTACAAAGGGAAAGTTTAGATTATTTTTTATAATTTTAATCTGGGCAATAGCAATTTTTGGAACAGTTTTTAAGATTGCTACATATAAAGATTATGACAAGTTAAAAACTATTTCTGTTATTATTTATATTGCCATGGGTTGGCTTTCTGTATTTTTAATTAAGCCAATTGTAGCAAATACAACTTGGAAGTTTATGCTTCTCTTAGTTTTAGGTGGCGTTGTTTATACTGCAGGAACTTATTTCTACAAATCAAAGAAGTTCAAAGGCAATCACATAATTTGGCACTTCTTTGTCTTAGCAGCATCAATAATTCACTTTATTGCCTTTTATCTTTATATTTCATAAAAAATTTTGGTTCATCAAATTGATGGACCAATTTTTTTGTAAAAAAAAA